>NZ_VMMI01000008.1:0-203153 GCF_013277125.1 Streptococcus sp. 4094
TCAACGTCGCCTTGCCGTACTCAAGTACAGCCTGCGGCTAGTTTCCTAGTTTGCTCTTTGATTTTCATTGAGTATTATCTTTTCTGAGAAGGAGTTTCATTATGAAAGTTGTTCGAAAATTGCTAGCACCCCTCTTGGTAGTGGGGATCCTCTTAACCTCTCTGATCAGTTTGCATCAGTTGAAGGCAGATAAGAAAAAAGATGTATTTCGTATCGGTATTTCACAATTTATTACCCACCAGTCTCTAGACGCTACTAGAGAAGGTTTTGTGGATGAGCTGGGCAAGCAAGGTTATATTGAAGGGAAAAATATCGAGATTGATTTGCAAAATGCACAGGGAGAACAAAGAAATCTAAAAACGATTTCCCAGCAACTAGCAGAATCTAGTGATGTCGTTCTAGCTATCGCAACGCCTTCTGCTCAGAGCTTGGCTAATACAACACAAACGACACCGGTTATCTTTTCAGCGGTAACAGATCCTGTCAGTGCCAAGTTGGTTGAGTCAAGAGAACATCCTGGGGGCAATGTAACTGGGACAAGCGATCAGTCATCAGATGCCATTTCAACCCAAATCAATTTGATAAAGAAAGTGTTGCCAAAAGCTAAAACAATTGGAATTCTTTATACTCAGAGCGAGCCAAATTCGGTTGTCCAAAAGGATGAAGCTAAGCGCCTTCTGGAAGAAAAAGGCTTTAGCGTTGTTGAAAAAACAATCTTGGACAGTAACAACGTCAAGGCTGCTGCAGAAAGCTTGATGGCAGAGGTGGATATGGTTTTTGTCCCAACGGATAATACCATTTCGTCAACCATGGAAACAGTTAAGCAGGTTTCTATTAAACACAAGGTTCCAGTATTTGGTGGTTCAACAGAAATGATTGCGGTTGGTGGCTTGTATAACTACGGAACCAATTATGAAGAATTGGGACGTCAGACAGCAAGAATGCTGGTTCGTGTCTTAAAAGGTGAGAAGCCAGAAAATATAGCAGTTGAGTTGCCTGAAAAGCTGGAATTGCATACCAACCAAGAAATGGCAGATGCACTAGGAATTGATATTAGTAAGTTAGAAAGCAAGGAATAGGGAGGTTTAAGATGAGTTTTGTATTATCTAGTTTATCAGAAGGTTTGTTGTGGTCGATTATGGCCATTGGGGTTTACTTGACTTTTCGTATTTTGGATATTGCGGATATGACTGCTGAAGGAGCCTTTCCTCTGGGTGCAGCTGTTGTTGTATCGCAGATACAGGCAGGGACAAATCCTTGGATTGCGACTTTACTTGCTTTGTTTGCAGGTATGGTAGCAGGTCTAGTATCAGGAATGCTCCATACCAAGATGAAAATTCCAGCTCTCTTGACAGGGATTGTGACCTTGACAGGGCTTTATTCCATCAATATTAAAATCATGGGAAGTGTGCCCAATCTTTCCTTGGGAGATTCTTCAACTGTCTTTAAACAATTGGCGAGCTTAGGGCTGACAACTGAAGAAGCTGTTTTCTCATTCAGTTTGGCCTGTCTCTTACTTGTTTGTTTGGTCTTGACTCTTTTGATGAAAACAGAGATTGGCTTGGTTTTGCGTTCGACTGGTGACAATATCCCGATGAGTGAGGCAAATGGGGTCAATGTAGACACCATGAAGATTGTTGGTTACATGATTTCAAACGGCTTGATTGCCCTATGTGGTTCCTTGTTTGCCCAAAATGATGGATTTTCAGATGTGACTTCTGGGACAGGAACCATTGTTGTTGGTTTGAGTGCAGTCATTATTGCGGAAGTCTTGATTCACGACTTGACCATTGGAGGTCGCTTGTTATCCATCGGAATCGGTGCTATTGTTTACCGTTTGATTATTTTAAATATCTATGAAATTCCAAATCTAGATCAAAACCTGGTTCGTCTCTTTAATGCAATCTTGCTCGCTTTAGTTTTATTTGCACCAGAATTGCAAAAGAGATTAAAGATTCGTGGTCTGAAATTGAGAAATGAATAGGAGGAGAAAGTTATGGCAAGTTTGTTAACACTTGAAAATATTCACAAAACATTTGAAGCAGGGACGGTCAATGAGAACCATGTCCTCAAAGGATTAGATTTAGAGGTTGAAGAGGGAGATTTTATCTCTGTGATTGGTGGAAATGGAGCAGGTAAATCCACTTTGATGAATATCTTGGCAGGCAATCTATCGGTGGACGAAGGGGACCTTTTATTGGCAGGTAAATCCATTAAAAATCTGAGTGTAAGAAAGAGAGCCAAGGATATTGCCCGTGTTTTTCAAGACCCTAAGATGGGGACAGCTTCTCGTTTGACGATTGAGGAAAATATGGCTATTGCCTTGAGACGCGGGCAGAAGAGAGGGCTTGGTTGGGGCGTGAAGGAGAAGGATAGAATCCAGTTCCAAGAGGCCTTGAAGGAGTTGAATATTGGTCTTGAAAACCGCTTGAAAGTGGATACTCAATATCTCTCAGGAGGACAAAGACAGGCCTTGACTCTAGTCATGGCAGCTCTAGTGAAACCTAAACTCTTGCTTTTGGATGAACATACTGCGGCACTTGACCCGAAAACGAGTCAAATGGTGATGGATTTGACACAAAAAATTGTGGAACATCATCAGTTGACGACTTTGATGATTACCCACGATATGAACCATGCGATTGAGTACGGAAATCGTCTCATTATGCTCTATCAAGGCAAGATAGTGGTGGATGTAAAAGGAGAAGAGAAAAAGCATCTGACAGTTGAAGACCTCATGCATCTCTTCCAGAAAAATAGTGGCCAAAGTTTGGTCAGTGATGAATTGGTTTTGGGATAAAGAAAAAGGCTGAGATCTAGTGTCTCAGTCTTTTATTTCTTGCGTTTTGCAAAATCTCTTCAAACCGTGTCAGCTCTATCTGCAACCTCAAAACAGTGTTTTGAGCAGCCTGTGGCTAGCTTCCTAGTTTGCTCTTTGATTTTCATTGAGTATAAACTCAGTAAGGAACCCTCTTTCGCAGAAAAGCAGGGTTCTTTTTGCCGTCTATTCCCTCCCTGAAAGCGTAAAACAAACTAGTCAGGGTGGCTAGTTTGTGGTATAATGAAAGAGACTCAAAAAGAAACAGGAGAAATATAATGGATTTACTATTAGCAATTGTATTGATTGTGCTAGCTTTTCTAGGAGGAGCTCTTGGAGGAATGTACTTGGTTCGTAAGCAAATTGAAAAAGAATTCGCTGACAACCCACGTTTGAATGCTGAAGCAGTTCGTACTCTTTTGAGTGCAAATGGTCAAAAACCAAGCGAAGCCAAGGTGCAACAAGTTTACCACCAAATCATTCGCCAACAAAAAGCAGCCCTTGCCAACAATAAAAAGAAAAAATAAATAAGGAAAAGTCTGGGATGAAAGTTCCAGACTTCTCACTATGTTGGTTATGTTTAGGGATGAGACTTTTTCCTTGCATTCTATTGATATTTGATTATGATTAAGAGAGATAGTTATTGATTAGACTGTCATTCAGTTCATAAGGATAAATAATCATAATGAACTATCAATCAGAAAAAAGACTAGAAAGAAGACTGTATGGATAATCGACCAATTGGTTTTTTGGATTCGGGTGTCGGGGGCTTGACCGTTGTGCGCGAGCTCATGCGCCAGCTTCCCCATGAAGAAATCGTCTATATTGGAGATTCGGCACGGGCGCCCTATGGTCCCCGTCCTGCTGAGCAAATTCGTGAATATACTTGGCAGTTGGTCAACTTTCTTTTGACCAAGGATGTCAAGATGATTGTCATTGCTTGTAACACTGCGACTGCGGTCGTCTGGGAAGAAATCAAGGCTCAACTAGATATTCCTGTCTTGGGTGTGATTTTGCCAGGAGCTTCAGCAGCCATCAAGTCCAGCCAAGGTGGGAAAATCGGAGTGATTGGAACACCCATGACGGTCCAATCTGACATTTATCGCCAGAAAATCCATGATCTGGATCCGGACTTACAGGTGGAGAGCTTGGCCTGTCCCAAGTTTGCTCCCTTGGTGGAGTCTGGTGCCCTGTCAACCAGTGTCACCAAGAAAGTGGTCTATGAAACCCTGCGTCCCTTGGTTGGCAAGGTGGATAGCCTGATTTTGGGTTGTACCCATTATCCACTGCTCAGACCTATTATTCAAAATGTCATGGGGCCCAAGGTTCAGCTCATCGATAGTGGGGCAGAGTGTGTACGGGACATCTCAGTCCTACTCAATTATTTTGAAATCAATCGTGGTCGTGATGCCGGATCACTCCATCACCGTTTTTACACAACAGCCAGCAGCCAAAGTTTTGCACAAATTGGTGAAGAATGGCTGGAAAAAGAGATTCATGTGGAGCATGTAGAATTATGACAAATAAAATTTATGAATATAAGGATGAACAGGACTGGTATGTCGGGTCCTATGGTATTTTTGGTGGCGTCCGGACGTTGACGGATGATGACTTGGATTTTCCTCTATTGGAGTTTGCCCAAAGATTTCGAGATGAGGATCGAGGTTTTCCTGTTTCTGTTACTGTTTTACGCTATGGTTCTCTCTACCGTTTATTGTCTTTTGTGGTAGATATCCTCAACCAAGAAATGGGACGAAATGTGGAAGTCATCCAACGTCAGGGGGCTTTTCTCTTAGTTGAAAATGGGCAACTCCTGCATGTAGAATTGCCTAAAGAAGGTGTTGATGTAGAAGCTTTCTTTGAGACAAACAAGGTCAGAGAAACCTTATTGATTGCGACTCGAAACGAGGGCAAGACCAAGGAATTCCGAGCTATCTTTGACAAGCTAGGCTACGATGTGGAAAATCTTAATGACTATCCTGACTTACCTGAAGTAGCTGAAACAGGCATGACCTTTGAAGAAAATGCCCGTCTCAAGGCAGAAACTATTTCTCAATTAACGGGCAAGATGGTTTTGGCAGATGACTCAGGTCTCAAAGTCGATGTCCTTGGTGGCTTGCCAGGTGTCTGGTCAGCTCGTTTCGCAGGAGTGGGAGCTACTGACCGTGAAAACAATGCCAAACTCTTGCACGAATTGGCCATGGTCTTTGAACTCAAGGACCGCTCGGCTCAATTCCATACAACCCTAGTCGTAGCCAGTCCAAACAAGGAAAGTTTGGTTGTTGAAGCAGACTGGCCTGGCTACATTAACTTTGAACCTAAGGGTGAAAATGGCTTCGGCTATGATCCTCTCTTCCTTGTAGGAGAGACAGGCAAGTCATCAGCTGAATTAACCCTCGAAGAAAAAAATAGTCAATCTCACCGTGCCTTAGCCGTTAAGAAACTTTTGGAGGTATTTCCATCATGGCAAAGCAAACCATCATTGTAATGAGCGATTCTCATGGCGATAGCTTGATTGTGGAAGAAATCCGTGATCGCTATGTGGGCAAAGTCGATGCCGTTTTTCATAATGGCGATTCTGAACTGCGTCCTGATTCTCCACTTTGGGAGGGCATCCGTGTTGTTAAAGGGAACATGGACTTCTACGCCGGCTACCCAGAACGTTTGGTGACTGAGCTTGGTTCGATCAAGATTATCCAAACCCATGGTCACTTGTTTGACATCAATTTCAACTTTCAAAAGCTGGACTACTGGGCTCAGGAAGAAGAGGCCGATATCTGCCTTTATGGTCACTTGCATGTGCCAAGCGCTTGGATGGAAGGCAAGACCCTCTTTCTAAATCCAGGTTCCATCAGTCAACCACGTGGGACCATCAGAGAATGTCTTTATGCTCGTGTGGAGATTGATGATAGTTATTTCAAAGTGGACTTTTTGACACGAGACCATGAGGTGTATCCGGGCTTGTCCAAGGAGTTTAGCCGATGATTGCCAAGGAGTTTGAGACTTTCTTGTTGGGGCAGGAGGAAACTTTTTTAACTCCTGCTGAAAATCTAGCTGTGTTGATTGATACTCACAATGCAGATCACGCGACACTCTTGCTCAGTCAGATGACCTATACCCGTGTTCCTGTTGTGACAGATGAAAAACAGTTTGTTGGGACGATTGGGCTCAGAGATATTATGGCTTATCAGATGGAGCATGACTTGAGTCAAGAAATCATGGCAGATACGGATATTGTTCATATGACTAAAACGGACGTAGCGGTTGTTTCGCCTGATTTTACCATTACGGAGGTCTTGCACAAGCTGGTAGATGAGTCCTTCTTGCCGGTTGTGGACGCAGAAGGTATTTTCCAAGGGATTATTACGCGCAAGTCTATCCTCAAGGCAGTCAATGCTCTCTTGCATGACTTTAGTAAGGAATACGAGATTCGATGCAAATGAGAGATAGGATTTCAGCCTTTTTAGAGGAAAAGCAGGGCTTGTCTGCCAATTCCAAGCAGTCCTATAAGTATGATTTGGAGCAATTTTTAGACATTGTGGGTGAGCGGATTTCGGAGACCAGTCTCAAGATTTACCAAGTCCAGCTAGCCAGTCTGAAAATCAGCGCCCAGAAGCGGAAAATTTCGGCTTGTAATCAATTTCTCTACTTTCTCTATCAAAAAGGAGAAGTGGATAGCTTTTACCGCTTAGAATTAGCTAAACAAGCTGAAAAGAAGACCGCAAAGCCAGAACTGTTAGACCTAGACTCTTTTTGGCAAGAAAGCGACTATCCAGAGGGTCGCTTGCTAGCACTCTTAATCCTAGAAATGGGACTCTTGCCGAGTGAGATTTTAGCTCTAAAGGTTGCGGATATCAATCTGGATTTTCAGGTGTTGCGAATCCAGAAGGCTTCCCAACAGAGGATTGTCACCATTCCCACGACCTTGCTTTCAGAGCTAGAACCCTTGATGGGCCAGACCTATCTGTTTGAAAGGGGAGGGAAAGCCTATTCTCGTCAGTGGGCCTTTCGTCAGTTAGAAGCTTTTGTCAAGGAGAGAGGTTTTCCAGCCTTATCAGCCCAAGCCTTGCGAGAACAGTTTATTCTAAGACAAATAGAAAACAAGGTCGATTTGTACGAAATTGCAAAAAAATTAGGATTAAAAACAGTCCTGACCTTAGAAAAATATAGATAATGGATATTAAATTAAAAGATTTTGAAGGGCCCCTGGACTTGCTTTTGCACCTGGTTTCTAAGTACCAGATGGATATCTACGATGTGCCCATCACGGAAGTCATCGAGCAGTATCTAGCCTATGTCTCAACCCTGCAGGCCATGCGTCTGGAAGTGACGGGCGAGTACATGGTCATGGCCAGTCAGCTCATGTTGATCAAGAGCCGCAAGCTTCTTCCAAAGGTAGCGGAAGTGACAGATTTGGAGGATGACCTGGAGCAGGATCTTCTCTCTCAAATCGAAGAATACCGTAAGTTTAAGCTCTTGGGTGAGCACTTGGAAGCCAAGCACCAAGAACGGGCCCAGTACTATTCCAAAGCGCCGACAGAGTTGATTTACGAAGATGCGGAGCTTGTGCATGACAAGACGACCATTGACCTCTTTTTGGCTTTTTCAAATATCCTAGCCAAGAAAAAAGAGGAGTTTGCACAGAATCACACGACTATCTTGCGGGATGAGTATAAGATTGAGGACATGATGGTTATCGTGAAAGAGTCCTTGACTGGACGAGATCAATTGCGCTTGCAGGATTTGTTTAAGGAAGCCCAGAATGTCCAAGAGGTTATTACCCTCTTTTTGGCAACCCTAGAGTTAATCAAAACCCAGGAGCTGATCCTTGTGCAAGAGGAAAGTTTTGGAGATATTTATCTCATGGAAAAGAAGGAAGAAAGTCAAGTGGTCCAAAACTAGACTTGATAGAGAGGAAAGATGAGTACTTTAGCAAAAATAGAAGCGCTCTTGTTTGTAGCGGGTGAAGATGGGATTAGAGTCCGCCAGTTAGCTGAACTCCTCTCTCTGCCACCGACAGGCATCCAACAGAGTTTAGAAAAATTAGTCCAGAAGTATGAAAAGGACCCAGATTCCAGTTTGGCTCTGATTGAGACAGGGGGCGCTTATAGATTGGTGACCAAGCCTCAATTTGCAGCGGTTTTGAAGGAATACTCTAAGGCACCTATCAACCAGAGTTTATCTCGAGCTGCCCTTGAGACCTTGTCCATCATTGCCTACAAGCAACCCATCACACGGATAGAGATTGATGCCATCCGTGGGGTCAACTCGAGTGGGGCCTTGGCAAAGTTGCAGGCCTTTGACTTGATACGAGAAGACGGGAAAAAAGAAGTGTTGGGTCGCCCCAACCTCTATGTGACTACAGATTATTTCCTAGATTACATGGGGATAAATCATTTAGAAGAATTACCAGTGATTGATGAGCTTGAGATTCAAGCCCAAGAAAGCCAATTATTTGGTGAAAGGATAGAAGAAGATGAGAATCAATAAGTATATTGCCCACGCAGGTGTGGCCAGTAGGAGAAAAGCAGAAGAGCTGATCAAGCAAGGCTTGGTGACGGTTAACGGCCAGGTGGTACGTGAACTAGCAACGACCATCAAGTCAGGCGACAAGGTCGAAGTTGAAGGCCAGCCTATCTACAACGAAGAAAAGGTCTATTATCTGCTTAACAAACCACGCGGTGTCATTTCCAGTGTGACAGATGACAAGGGTCGCAAGACGGTTGTCGACCTCTTGCCCAACGTGAAAGAGCGCATCTATCCTGTAGGTCGTTTGGACTGGGATACATCAGGTGTCTTGATTTTGACCAATGATGGGGATTTTACGGATGAGATGATTCACCCTCGTAATGAGATTGACAAGGTTTATGTCGCGCGTGTTAAAGGTGTGGCCAATAAGGATAATCTCCGCCCCTTGACCCGTGGACTGGAGATTGATGGCAAGAAAACCAAGCCAGCTGTTTATGAAATTCTCAAAGTGGACCCAGTTAAAAATCGCTCTGTGGTACAGTTGACCATTCATGAAGGACGTAACCATCAGGTTAAAA
The DNA here is from genome assembly GCF_013277125.1 of Streptococcus sp. 4094. Taxonomy (NCBI): domain Bacteria; kingdom Bacillati; phylum Bacillota; class Bacilli; order Lactobacillales; family Streptococcaceae; genus Streptococcus; species Streptococcus sp. 4094. The sequence goes on from NZ_VMMI01000008.1 coordinate 8,866, forward strand.
AGATGTTTGAAGCTGTTGGTCTTCAAGTGGACAAGTTGTCACGGACTCGTTTTGGACACCTAGACTTGACAGGACTCCGTCCAGGAGAATCTCGTCGTCTTAATAAAAAAGAAATCAGCCAACTACACACCATGGCTGTAACCAAGAAATAATGAAACGAATCTTAATAGCGCCTGTGCGCTTTTACCAACGGTTTATCTCACCAGCCTTTCCACCCTCTTGTCGCTTTGAGCCGACTTGTTCCAACTACATGATTCAGGCTATTGAAAAACATGGCTTCAAGGGTGTTTTGATGGGTTTGGCTCGAATTTTACGTTGCCATCCATGGTCGAAAACAGGTAAGGACCCCGTCCCAGACCATTTTTCCCTTAAACGGAATCAAGAAGGGGAATGAGGTTGGGCAAAAGGTTTTAATAAAATGATAAAAACGCATCCTATCAGGTTTGAGTGAGCTTGATAGGATGCGTTTTATCATGTAAAGATGTGATTGAGTTTAAAGCAGCTTATTTCAAGGCTTTTTGTGCATCTTCAATCATGAGTTTTGTTGATTCAAGTCCGCCTCCGCTTAGATACCAGAGATCTGGTGTTAGTTGGATGATCTTTCCATTTTTAGCGGCAGGTGTTTCAGCGATGAGGGCATTTTCTAGGACGCCATCGTTGCTTGAGTTGTCACCACCGATGGCAAGGGTACGGTTGATGACAAAGAGGATGTCAGGGTTGATTTCTTTGACACTTTCAAAGCTGACTTCTTGTCCGTGGCGTGAGTCTTCGAATTTAGTGTCAGTTGGCTTGAATTTCAAGGTTTGATACAAGAAAGAGAAACGAGATTGGGCACCAAAGGCAGCCATTTTTCCTTCATTGAGGAGGATAGCAAGGGCTTTTTTGTCAGAACTTTCGTTTTTAGTTGCGACTTCTTGGATGCTCTTGTCTAGCTTGTCCAATTCTTCCTTGGCTTTCTGTGTACCAGTTTCACCAAAGGCGCTTGCTAGGGATTCGATATTAGTCTTGGTAGAAGTCCAGTAGTCATCTTTGCCTGCTTGGAAGAGAACAGTCGGAGCGATTTCGTTGAACTTATCTACGAATTTTTGGGTACGTGGTGAAGCGATAATTAGGTCTGGTTCAAGAGCAGCAAGGGCTTCTAGGTCTGGCTCAACCATAGAACCAACATTTTTAACTTTTCCAGCTAGGTCTTTTAGATAAGTCGGAACAGTTTTTGTAGGCATTCCGACGATATTCTTTTCAAAACCTAAAGCGCGAATAGTATCCGCAGCACCGAGGTCAAAGGTCACAATCTTTTCAGGGACTTTTGAAAGTGTGACTATACCTAGTGAACTTTTAATGGTTACCTCTGTTGGAGCAGAGCTACTTGACTCCGTCTTACTAGTGCTTGAGTTTGTACTACATGCACCAAGTAGGAGCAAGAAGCTGGCCGCTAGGGCAGTGAGATAAAGTTTAAGGGATGTTTTCATAATTTCTCCTTTTTAAAATGTGATAACGATTTAGGGAGTCTCTAGGTTTTATTGACTAAGAGACTGAAAGTTCTCTAACTTGAGCTTCTATGTTACTAGCTATAGATACAAATCTTTTTGCCATTGATATCAGCTAGCGTGATAGGAATTTCATATAGTTGACTGAGCAGATCAGCTTGCATGATTTGATCTGTTGTTCCCTTGCGAAAGACTCGGCCGTCCTTGAAGGCGACAATTTCATCCGCATACTGGCTGGCCATGTTAATATCGTGGAGGACGATGATAATGGTCTTTCCGAGTTCTTCCACCAGTCTCCGAAGAATCTGCATCATGCTAACGCTTTGTTTGATGTCGAGATTGTTGAGTGGTTCATCCAGCAAGATAAAGTCTGTATCCTGGGCCAGTACCATAGCGATAAAGACTCGCTGGAGTTGTCCCCCAGACAGGCTGTCGATGTAGCGGTCTTTTAAGTTGGTTAGTTCCAGATAGTCCAGAGTTTCTCGGATTTTTTCCCAATCTTCTGGTCTCAGTCGACCTCGGCTGTAGGGAAAACGTCCAAAACTGACCAGTTCTTCCACCGTCAATTTGGCTTGGTAATTGATTTTCTGCTTTAGGATGGTTAGTTCTTGAGCCAGTTCTTGCGAATTCCAACTCTCGATTTCACGGCCTTTGATACTGAGAATTCCCTGATCTTTCTTGGTCAGTCTGCTCATGATGGAGAGGAGAGTCGATTTTCCAGCACCATTTGGACCAATGAAGGCTGTCAGTTTCTGAGGACTGACTTCAAGCGAAATGCCTTGCAAAATATCCTGTTTTTGAATGGATTTGTCAATGTTTTTCAGTTTCACCGACGCGCCCTCCTATAAAGTAAGATAAAGAATAAGAAGCCACCCACACTCTCGATGATCATACTGATGCGAATTTCCAGAGCAAATACTCGTTCAATCAGGGCCTGCCCCAAGGTCAAACTGATAAATCCGACCAGAATAGCCACGATAAAGAGCAACTTGTGTCGATAGTCTTTGACGATTAGGTAGGTGAGATTGGCTAGCATAAAGCCGAAGAAGGCCATAGGACCTACCAAGGCAGTGGCCGTTGAGGTCAAAAGTACGATGCCCCAGAGGAGTTCTTTCTGTTCTTTTTCAACATCGAGTCCCAATATCTGAGCCGTTTCTCTTTGTAGGTGCAAGACATCCAGAATGACTGCTTTCCGAAAGAAAAAGATTGTCAAAGCAAGGATAATCAGAGAGCCGATGGCTAGGATGGAAGTGTTGAGATGTTGAAAGGAGGCAAAGAGACTGTTTTGCAGTTTATCGTATTCGTTTGGATCCATCAGGACCTGAAGGAAGGTACTGATATTTCGAAAGAGACTTCCGAGGGCTAGACAGATTAGCAGGATGAAGACCAGGTCTTGTTTCATCAGTGTCTTTAAGTAGCCTTGTAAGGCAAGAAAGAAGAGGGATTGAAGTAGAAGCAAAACTAGGAATTCTAAGATAGGAGACTTGCCAAGTTGAAGAAACTTACTTTCAAAAACCAGTAGTAGGGTTTGTAGTAGGACGTAGAAGGATTCGATTCCCAAAATACTTGGCGTCAGGAAGCGATTTTCCGTTAGGGTTTGAAAACTAATGGTCGAAACCCCTGTCGCGATAGCTACCAAGAGATAAACGATGATTTTTTGGGAACGTAGCTTCCAAGCAAAGGCTGACAAGTGAGTGATGGGCCAAAAGTAGAGAAGACAAGCTCCGACGGCAAGAATAATGAGAAGCCAGAAGAGCTTGGTATGTTTGCTTTTAGACTGCATCTTGTCGTCCCCCTCTCCAGAGAAGTAGGATAAAGACGAGGCTACCAATGATTCCTAGTAGAAGACTGACAGACAGCTCATAGGGCCGAATTAGAACTCGGGATAGGATATCGCAGGCCAGAACTAGATTAGCACCGACCAGAGCGACGATGAGTTTGGTCTGGCTTAGATTATCTCCATAGCGCTTGCGAACAAGATTTGGAACAATAACTCCGAGAAATGGTAAGCCCCCCACGGTAATCATGGTGACACTAGTCGTTAATGCCACCAGAAAGAGGGCCAGTTTTTCAAGTAGGGAGTAGGAAATCCCCAAACTTTCGCTAGTTTCTTTTCCTAGATTCATGATGGTGAAGGTTTGGGATAATTTCCAAACGGCTATCAGGATGATGAGGCCTAAGAAGAGCCACTCATACTGATGGGTCTGAATCATAGAGAAGGAGCCCTGGGTCCAGGCAGTCATACTCTGAACTAGATTGAAACGATAGGCGATAACTTCTGTCACAGAACCGATAATCCCACTATAGATGATCCCAATCAGAGGCAACATCCACCTTTCCTTTACGGTGAAAATAGTCATAAAGGCTAGGAAGAAGAGGGTGAATACGATGGATGAAACAAAAGCAAAGAGCATCTTTTGGGTCAGACTAGCCGACGGAAAGACAAAGAGGCTCAATACCATTCCCAGTTTGGCGGCTTCAGTGGTTCCAACTGTACTCGGAGCAGCAAACTGATTTTGAGTGATAGTCTGCATGAGGAGCCCTGCCATACTCATACTAGAGGCAGTCAGGAGAATGCTAATGGTTCTTGGAAGACGGGACTCTTGAAAGAGAAGCCAAGTTTCATGATCCAGTGCAAAGAGTTTTCCCCATGAAAAATCACTGGTCCCAATGCTAATAGATAGAAAGACCAGGAGTAGAAGTAAGCCAATTAAATAATGAGAAAGTTTCATACCCCATCCTTTCATGTTGATTTGGTACCGAAAGATACCTGCGGATATTACTGTAACACGATTTCTTTAATCTGTCAATAAATTTTCTGACAATTTAATGTAAAAAGAAAGAAAAATTCCTGAAAGAACATCTGTCTCTCTTTTTTATAGGAAAACTGAGTAAAAAACTATCAACCTTCCTGCTATCCTTCTCCTATAAAAAGTGGTAAAATGGATGAAAGAAAGAAGGAACTGAAATGACAACATTATTTTCAAAAATCAAAGAAGTAACAGAACTTGCTGCGATCTCAGGTCATGAAGCGCCTGTCCGTGCTTATCTTCGTGAAAAGTTGACACCGCACGTGGATGAAGTGGTGACAGATGGCTTGGGTGGTATTTTCGGGATTAAACATTCAGAAGCTGCAGATGCACCGCGCGTCTTGGTCGCTTCTCACATGGATGAAGTTGGTTTTATGGTCAGCGAGATTAAGCCAGATGGTACCTTCCGTGTTGTAGAAATCGGCGGTTGGAATCCTATGGTGGTCAGCAGCCAACGTTTCAAACTTCTGACTCGTGACGGTCGTGAAATTCCTGTGATTTCGGGTTCTGTCCCTCCACATTTGACTCGTGGTAAGGGCGGTCCAACTATGCCAGCTATCGCATATATCGTCTTTGATGGTGGTTTTGCAGACAAGGCTGAGGCAGAAAGCTTTGGCATCCGTCCTGGCGACACCGTCGTACCAGATAGTTCTGCAATCTTGACAGCCAATGAAAAAAATATCATCTCAAAAGCTTGGGACAATCGCTATGGAGTGCTTATGGTTAGTGAGTTGGCAGAAGCTCTTTCAGGTCAAAAACTCGGAAATGAACTCTATCTGGGTTCTAACGTCCAAGAAGAAGTTGGTCTTCGTGGTGCCCATACTTCCACAACCAAGTTTGACCCAGAAGTTTTCCTAGCAGTTGATTGCTCACCAGCAGGTGATGTTTATGGCGGTCAAGGCAAGATTGGAGATGGAACCTTGATTCGTTTCTACGATCCAGGTCACTTGCTTCTCCCAGGTATGAAGGATTTCCTTTTGACAACTGCTGAAGAAGCTGGTATCAAGTACCAATACTACTGTGGTAAAGGCGGAACAGACGCTGGCGCAGCCCATCTGAAAAATGGTGGGGTCCCATCTACAACAATCGGTGTTTGCGCTCGTTATATCCATTCTCACCAAACCCTCTACGCTATGGATGACTTCTTAGAAGCTCAAGCTTTCTTGCAAGCCTTGGTGAAGAAATTGGATCGTTCAACGGTTGATTTGATTAAAAATTATTAAACTTAAGGAGGTGGTAGGGATGGTAGAACCAAACCTAGAAAGCCTTGTAACAGATCTTTACAATCATGCTCGACATGATTTGAGTGAAGATTTAGTTGCTGCTCTCCTAGAGACTGCTAAAAAACTGCCTACTACAAATGAGCAATTGCTGGCAGTTCGTCTCTCAGGACTGGTCAATCGTGAATTGCTCAAGAATCCCAAATATCCGGCACCTGAGTTGCTCAATTTGGCTCGTTTTATCAAGAGAGAAGAAGCCAAGTACAGAGGAACCGCAGCTTCTGCGCTTATGTATGGGGAGATTTTTAAAATGCTTTGATTCCATTGTGGATCAAAGTATTTTTTTGTAAGACCTATCTCGTGAGCGTTCAAATAGTAGTAACAAGGAATCATGAGAAGTTAGCCGAGACCATAGTAGTGAAGAAACTTCTGTAATGGAAGTGGAGAGAAGTGAGGAATCGTCAAACGGTAGGGGATAGGCTGTTTGAAGGGTGCTATGAGAAAGATAGGGTAAGGTAAAATTAAATACGAACAAATTGATTGGGAAATTCAAATCGCTTTCTATCAATGTTTTAGAAGATACAGTGCCCTAGTCCAACTTCAATATACTATAAAAGAACAGATGGAAGCAATTAAGATTGACTTCTATCTTTAAAATAAATGGTCTGATAGGAAAAACGTATCCCCTAATAAAATATAGGACAGTACGGATGGAAGACTTTTGTAGACTGGAGGACGAAGGAGTTTAGAAACTCTCGTTAAAAGTTAGTTGAACTGGAGTATGGTGATGTAAATTATTATCAAAAATTATTTCTAAATCGAAATAGTTGACAGTTGGAAGGACAAGTGTTACAATTATTTTATTCGTTTCGATATCGAAATAAATTGGAGGTGTTATGAAAAATAGTCATTTGCTAGCCCATCATATTCGTTTGTTGAATGGACGGATTTTTCAGAAGTTACTGAGTCAAGATCCTGAGGCTCTTTATAGGGGTGAACAGGGCAAGATTTTAGCGGTTTTATGGAATAGTGAAACTGGCTGCGCAACTGCGACAGATATCGCGCTTGCGACTGGGCTTGCGAATAATACGCTGACGACTATGATAAAAAAGCTAGAGGAACAAAAGCTTGTAATTGTTAGTCCGTGTGGAAAAGACAAGCGTAAGAAGTATTTAGTTTTAACGGAGTTAGGCAAGTCCCAGAAAGAAGTGGGACATCGTGTCAGTCAGAAATTGGATACGATTTTTTACAAAGGATTTTCAGAGGAAGAAATTCGGCAATTTGAAGCCTTTCAAGAAAGAATTTTGGCAAATCTGAAAGTGAAGGCAAAAGAGGATTAAAATATGTCACAACAAGTGAAAAATGCTCACAACCTATACATCCATGCCATTCAAGACGGACGAGTTGCTGAGGCTCAAGCCCAGTCTGTAGGGGATACCTATATCCAACATTCGACAGGTGTTCCTGACGGGAAAGAAGGATTTGCAGCCTTCTTTGCAGATTTCTTTGAGCGTCATCCAGAGCGTCAGATTAAGATTGTCCGCACCATTGAGGATGGCAATCTGGTCTTTGTTCATGTTCATCAATATCTGAATGGTGGAGAAGCTCAATGGGTGACGACGGATACTTTCCGTGCGGATGAGAATGGTCGTATTGTTGAGCATTGGGATGTCATTGACTACTATCGAACACCTGAAAATGACCAACTAGATCAAATTTTTGGAGATTTTGAAATCAAGGATTTGGATAAGAAAGCAGAAAATAAAAAGCTGGTTCGCCGTTTCTTGACAGAAATTTTCCAAAATGGGGAGCTAGAGCAGTGGAGTGATTATGTGGCAGACGATTTGATTCAGCATAATCATGAAATTGGACAAGGAAGTGCTGCGTATAAAAACTATGTGGCTGAACATGGTGTCACTTTCGACTTTGTTTTCCAACTCTTAGGATAAGGAAACTATGTGGCTAGCTATGGTCAGACTCAGATTGATGGCCTTGCTTATGCCCAGTACGATATCTTCCGTTTAGAGAACGGGAAAATTGTGGAGCATTGGGACAATAAGGAAGTCATGCCTAAGGTAGAAGACTTGACCAATCGAGGGAAGTTTTAAATGAGGATACAGAATGATTGAATACAAAAATGTAGCTTTACGTTACACAGAAAAAGATGTCTTGAGAGATGTTAATTTACGGATTGAGAATGGGGAATTTATGGTTTTAGTAGGGCCATCTGGCTCAGGTAAGACGACCATGATTAAGATGATTAACCGTCTCTTGGAACCAACTGATGGAAATATTTACATGGATGGCAAGCGCATCAAAGATTATGATGAGCGTGAACTTCGTCTGTCTACTGGTTATGTTTTACAGGCCATTGCTCTCTTTCCCAATCTAACGGTTGCAGAAAATATTGCCCTGATTCCTGAAATGAAGGGCTGGACTAAGGAAGAAATTGCTCAGAAAACTGAAGAGCTTTTGGCTAAGGTTGGTTTACCAGTAGCCGAGTATGGGCATCGTTTACCTAGTGAATTATCTGGTGGAGAACAGCAACGGGTCGGTATTGTCCGAGCTATGATTGGTCAGCCTAAGATTCTCCTCATGGATGAGCCTTTTTCAGCCTTGGATGCTATTTCGAGAAAACAGTTGCAGGTTCTGACTAAAGAATTGCATAAAGAGTTTGGGATGACAACGATTTTTGTAACCCATGATACGGATGAAGCCTTGAAATTGGCGGACCGTATTGCTGTCTTGCAGGATGGAGAGATTCGTCAGGTGGCGAATCCCGAGACAATTTTAAAAGCGCCTGCAACAGACTTTGTAGCAGACTTGTTTGGAGGTAGTGTTCATGACTAATTTAATTACAACTTTTCAGGATCGTTTTAGTGATTGGTTGACAGCTCTATCTCAACATTTGCAGTTGTCACTTTTGACCCTGTTACTAGCTATTTTTATCGCGATTCCCTTGGCTGTTTCTCTTCGCTATCATGAGAAGTTGGCCGACTGGGTCTTGCAGATTGCAGGGATTTTCCAGACCATCCCGTCTCTGGCCTTGCTGGGGCTCTTTATCCCCTTGATGGGAATTGGAACCTTGCCGGCTTTGACAGCTCTAGTGATTTATGCGATCTTTCCGATTTTGCAAAATACTATCACTGGACTCAAGGGAATTGATCCAAGTCTACAAGAGGCTGGGATTGCCTTTGGGATGACCAGGTGGGAGCGTCTCAAGAAGTTTGAAATTCCACTTGCTATGCCGGTTATCATGTCTGGGATTCGGACGGCAGCTGTTTTGATTATCGGTACGGCAACCTTGGCGGCCTTGATTGGTGCAGGGGGACTGGGTTCCTTTATCCTTTTGGGAATTGACCGTAATAATGCCAGTCTAATTTTGATTGGGGCACTTTCTTCTGCAGTGCTTGCCATTGCCTTTAACTTCCTACTAAAAGTGATGGAAAAAGCAAAATTGCGGACGATTTTTTCTGGTTTTGCCTTGGTGACCTTATTGCTAGGTCTGTCTTATAGTCCAGCTCTTTTGGCTCAAAAAGAGAAAGAAAACTTGGTCATTGCTGGGAAATTGGGTCCAGAACCAGAAATTTTGGCCAATATGTATAAACTCCTCATTGAAGAAAATACCAGCATGACTGCGACTGTTAAACCGAATTTTGGGAAAACAAGTTTCCTCTATGAAGCTTTGAAAAAAGGTGATATTGACATCTATCCTGAATTTACCGGTACGGTGACTGAAAGTTTACTTCAGCCATCACCTAAAGTGAGTCATGAGCCAGAGCAGGTTTATAATGTGGCGCGTGATGGTATTGCCAAACAGGATCATCTAGCCTATCTCAAACCCATGTCTTATCAAAATACCTATGCTGTAGCTGTTCCAAAAAAGATTGCTCAAGAATATGGCTTGAAGACCATTTCGGACTTGAAAAAAGTGGAAGGGCAGTTGAAGGCTGGATTTACCCTTGAGTTTAATGACCGTGAAGATGGAAATAAGGGCTTGCAGTCAATGTATGGTCTCAATCTCAATGTAGCGACCATGGAGCCAGCTCTTCGCTATCAGGCAATTCAGTCAGGCGATATTCAAATTACGGATGCCTATTCGACTGATGCGGAATTGGCGCGTTATGATTTACAGGTCTTGGAAGATGACAAGCAACTCTTCCCACCTTATCAAGGGGCTCCACTCATGAAAGAAGCTCTTCTCAAGAAACATCCTGAGTTGGAAAGAGTTCTCAATAAATTGGCTGGTAAAATTACAGAAAACCAGATGAGCCAGCTCAACTACCAAGTCGGTGTTGAAGGCAAGTCAGCAGAACAAGTAGCCAAGGAATTTCTACAAGAACAAGGTTTGTTGAAGAAATGATGGGGCAGAGACTTTAAACATACTGAACTCAACTTCCTTAAACGACTAGATAAAAGAATGCTCAGACAATTTCGTCTGGGCTTTTTGATTATTGAAAAGATAAGAAACTCAGTAGCCTAGAAATAAGGCAACCGAGCTTTAATCTGTATTCAATTTTTAGGAATGAGAAGGTCTAGATAAAATTGGACAACTTCCTGTTCTGTGAAATCTTGCCCTTTTTTGAGCCACCAGGTCAATGTCTCGATAAAGTTGGATACGATTAAGTGTTGGAGGTAAGAAGTAGGCAGACTCGGGTGAGATTCTTTTAAATCATCAGCCATCACGGAATAGACATGGTGTTCTAGCTCTTTATGGAGTTGACGGAGGAAGTAGTCATTTTTGGAAAATAGCAGACTGGTGATATGGTCTTGGTTTTTCTGAAAATGCAGAAAGAGGTGGGCGAGATAGTCCACGGTAGAAACGGATTGCTTTCTTTCAAAGAGGTGATGGAAGAGGTGGCGGCAAAGCTCGTCCAGAAGTAGTTCCTTACTCTCATAGTGACAGTAAAAGGTGGAACGTCCTACATCTGCGAGATCAATGATATCCTGAACTGTAGTGGCTTCGTACCCCTTATCGTTCAAAAGTTGTAGAAAAGCTTGATAGATGGCTTTTTTGGTTTTGCTGATACGGCGGTCAATGTTAGTCATATGGACACTTGAGGCAAATTGTTCAGAACTGAATAAAGCTGACGTTTTGCTTCTATCCTTTCTTTGAATTTTAGTGGATAATGATAATGAACAAGGTGTTCATAAATTTATTATAACAAAGGAATGAGAAAGATGAAGGCAAAATATACTGTTTGGGTAGCTTTTTTCTTAAATTTAAGCTATGCCATTGTTGAGTTTATCGCAGGAGGAATCTTTGGTTCGAGTGCTGTTCTTGCTGATTCTGTCCATGACTTGGGAGATGCTATAGCCATTGGCATATCGGCCTTTTTAGAAACAATCTCTAATCGTGAAGAAGACAGCCACTATACCTTGGGCTACAAGCGTTTTAGCCTTTTAGGGGCCATGGTAACGGCTGTGATTCTTATGACAGGGTCCGTTTTGGTCATTTTGGAAAATATAGCGAAAATCTTTCATCCACAACCGGTCAATGATGAGGGGATTCTCTGGTTAGGAATTATTGCGATTACTATCAATGTGCTAGCGAGTCTCGTCATTCGCAAAGGACAAACCAAGAACGAATCCATTCTCAGCCTGCACTTTCTGGAAGATACCTTGGGTTGGGTGACTGTCATCCTGATGGCCATTGTTCTTCGATTTACCGATTGGTATATCTTGGATCCGCTCTTGTCTCTTGTTATTTCCTTCTTTATTCTGTCAAAAGCCCTTCCACGTTTTTGGAGAACGCTCAAGATATTCCTCGATGCAGTGCCAGAAGGAGTAGATATCCAGAAGATCAAGACGGATTTAGCAGAATTGGACCATGTCGCTAGTATCAATCAGCTTAATCTCTGGACTATGGATGGTTTGGAAAAAAATGCCATTGTCCATGTTTGTTTAAAAGAGATGGAGCATATGGAAACTTGTAAAGAATCTATTCGAATTTTCCTCAAAGATTGTGGCTTTCAAAATATTACCATTGAAGTTGATGCAGACCTAGAAAGTCACCAAGCACATAAGCGAAAGGTGTGAGTTGGAGCGGAATCATAGAGATTATTAGAGAAACAGCCTTGCTAGAGGTCGTTTTGTAATCCTAATCATTCTTTGTACTCTCTCTCAATGTCAGTCTGGTTCCCAGCATGGTTAGGCTAGGAATTTTGCGACCGTGGAGTACTTCTTTGTTAAGAATATCCATACCTGCTCGGCCCATTTCTTCAGTATAAACCGTGATGCTAGATAGGGGAGGATAGACCTGTTTGGTCAGGCTAGTATCGTTAAAGGAAATAAGACTGACGCGGTCTGGCAGGCTGATTCCAGCTTCTTGGAGGGCACGGAGGGCACCGATAGCTAAACTATCGCTAGCTGCAAAAAATGCTGGTGGGAGTTGGTCTCCCAAGTTTTGAATGGCCTCTTTCATTAAGTCATAGCCAGACTGGGCAGTAAAGCTTCCTTGAAAGACCAGTTCATCATGATAGATTCCTTTTGTTTGACTGTAGTTCTTAAAGTTTTCCAGACGCTTGTCCTGAATGATTTCTTCTTGGTCTGTTGTTTCTTCAAGACCTGTTAGAATCCCAATGCGATTCAACCCTTGGCTGAGAAAATAATCGACAACCTGTTTCATGGCAGTGTAAAAATCCGTGATAATACAGGTATGCCCCAAGGAAAGTGTATCACTGTCTAAAAATACAAGAGTTTTTTGGTATTCTTCAAAGGCAGAAATCTGAGCTCGGCTAAATTTTCCGATGCAAAGAATCCCAATCACTTCTTCGCTCAGGGTAAAAGGATGGTCATTAAAATAGCGTAAGATATCATAGTCCAACTCTTGGGCTCTTTTTTCAATACCCAGGCGAATCTGGTAGTAGTAGAGGTCGTCCAGTTCCCCTTGTTCGCTGACCCATTGGATAATGGCAATCTTTTGCTTGGGCTTGTGGGACTCGCCTGTCTTGAGGTGCTTGGTGTAGCCCAACTCTTCAGCAACAGTTAAAATACGGTGTCTGGTTTCTTCTGTAACAGATAGGCTCTGGTCGCGGTTTAGGACACGGGATACGGTCGCGATAGAGACAGAAGCTAGTTGTGCAATATCTTTTAAGGTAGCCATAAATCCTCCTTGATTAGATTAGTATATCATATTTTTCTGTATTTTACTGATAGTTTAGTAAAAGTTTAGTAAAAAGGATTGACCTTGGGAAATCCCTTGGATACAATAGAAGAAAACGATTACACGTTAAGGTAACTTAACGGACAGTAAAAGGAGAAATCATATGACACAAGATCTTACTGCAGAAGCACTTCGTAAAGATTTTCTTGCTGTTTTTGGTCAAGAAGCAGACCAAACATTCTTTTCACCAGGCCGTATCAATTTGATTGGTGAGCACACAGACTACAACGGTGGGCACGTTTTTCCTGCTGCCATTTCCTTAGGAACTTATGGGGCTGCTCGCAAACGTGATGACCAAGTCTTGCGTTTCTACTCAGCTAACTTTGAGGACAAGGGCATTATCGAAGTGCCTCTCGCTGACCTCAAGTTTGAAAAAGAGCATAATTGGACCAATTATCCAAAAGGAGTTCTTCATTTCTTGCAAGAAGCTGGGCACGTGATTGACAAAGGTTTTGATTTTTATGTTTATGGGAATATCCCAAATGGTGCTGGTTTGTCTTCTTCAGCATCCTTGGAACTTTTGACAGGGGTAGTGGCAGAGCATCTCTTTGATTTAAAATTAGAGCGTCTCGATTTGGTTAAAATCGGAAAACAAACAGAAAACAACTTTATCGGAGTCAACTCTGGCATTATGGACCAATTTGCTATCGGTATGGGGGCTGATCAACGTGCTATTTACTTAGATACTAACACTTTAGAGTATGACTTGGTGCCACTTGATTTGAAGGACAATGTTGTTGTTATTATGAACACCAATAAACGCCGTGAATTGGCGGACTCTAAATACAATGAACGTCGTGCTGAGTGTGAAAAAGCAGTGGAAGAATTGCAAGTTGCCTTAGATATTCAGACCTTGGGTGAATTGGACGAGTGGGCCTTTGACCAGTATAGCTATCTGATTAAAGATGAAAATCGTTTGAAACGTGCTCGTCATGCTGTGCTTGAAAACCAACGTACTCTTAAAGCTCAATCAGCCCTTCAAGCAGGTGATTTGGAAAGATTTGGTCGCTTGATGAATGCGTCACACGTTTCCCTAGAGCATGACTATGAAGTAACTGGTTTGGAATTGGATACTCTTGTTCACACAGCTTGGACACAAGAAGGTGTTCTCGGTGCTCGTATGACAGGAGCAGGTTTTGGCGGATGTGCCATTGCCTTGGTGCAAAAAGATGCTGTTGAGGCCTTTAAGGAAACTGTAGGCAAACACTACGAGGAAGTAGTTGGCTACGCTCCAAGCTTCTATATCGCTGAAGTTGCAGGTGGCACTCGCGTCCTTGACTAGTCAAAAGGAGGCTCTATAGTGACCTTAGTAGATAAATTTGTAACACATGTCATTTCTGAAAGTTCATTTGAGGAAATGGATCGAATCTACCTGACCAATCGTGTCTTGGCACGAGTGGGAGACGGTGTTTTGGAAGTTGAGACCAATCTGGATAAATTGATTGACCTCAAGGACCAGCTGGTTGAGGAAGCCGTTCGATTAGAGACGATTGAAGATAGTCAGACTGCGCGTGAAATCCTTGGTGCTGAACTGATGGATTTGGTGACCCCTTGTCCAAGTCAGGTCAATAGTGACTTCTGGGAAACCTATGCCCACTCTCCTGAGCAAGCGATAGAGGATTTTTACCAACTTAGCCAGAAAAATGACTACATCAAACTCAAGGCCATTGCTAAAAATATTGCTTATCGTGTTCCATCTGATTACGGTGAACTTGAAATTACCATCAACCTCTCTAAGCCTGAAAAGGATCCGAAAGAGATTGCGGCAGCCAAGTTGGTGCGAGCTAGTAATTATCCTCAGTGTCAGCTTTGTCTAGAGAATGAGGGATACCATGGTCGGGTCAACCACCCAGCCCGTAGCAACCACCGTATTATCCGCTTTGAAATTGCGGATCAGGAGTGGGGTTTCCAGTATTCGCCCTATGCTTATTTTAATGAGCACTGTATCTTTTTAGATAGCCAGCATCGTCCCATGGTCATTAGTCGTCAGAGTTTTGAGCGTTTGTTGGCTATCGTAGAGCAGTTTCCAGGATATTTTGCTGGCTCTAATGCCGACCTGCCGATTGTGGGTGGCTCTATTCTGACTCATGACCACTATCAGGGGGGGAGACATGTTTTTCCTATGGAATTGGCTCCCTTGCACAAGACTTTCTCTTTTACTGGTTTTGAACAGGTCAAGGCTGGGATTGTCAAGTGGCCCATGTCAGTGTTGCGTTTGACTTCGGCTTCCAAAGAGGAATTGATCAACTTGGCTGATAAGATTTTGCGAGAATGGCGTCAGTATTCAGATTCTGCAGTGCAGATTTTGGCAGAGACAGACGGGATACCGCATCATACCATTACACCCATTGCCCGCAAACGCGATGGACAGTTTGAGTTGGACTTGGTCTTGCGGGACAATCAGACTTCTGCAGAACATCCTGATGGTATTTATCATCCCCACAAGGATGTCCAACATATCAAGAAGGAAAATATCGGCTTGATTGAGGTCATGGGCTTGGCAATCTTGCCACCACGTCTGAAAGAAGAAGTGGAGCAAGTCGCTAGCTATCTTGTAGGAGAAGCTGTTACAGTTGCTGATTATCATCAGGAATGGGCAGACCAACTTAGAGCTCAATATCCAGACCTAACAGATAAAGAAAAAACCCTTAAAATCGTCAAGGACTCTGTTGGTGCTATCTTTGCGCGTGTTCTGGAGGACGCTGGAGTTTACAAGCAGACGGAGCAGGGACAGGCAGCCTTTATGTGCTTTGTAGAACAGGTCGGAATTTTGCCAGACTAGGAGTTTTCTCCTTGCACAGTCCTATAAAAAGTAGTATCATAGTGTCGTTTGAAATATCAGGAGGAAACGATGAAAGATTTTCATTTTGACGCTATATCTGCCTTTGAAAATTACGAAATTGAACAAATGAGAGATGGTCACGTTGTGGTGACGACCAAAGTAGTGGACTCGTCGCTCAACTACTATGGCAATGCCCATGGTGGCTATCTCTTTACCCTTTGTGACCAGATCAGCGGTTTGGTGGTCATATCTCTGGGGATTGATGGGGTGACACTCCAATCCTCTATCAACTACCTTAAGGCAGGAAAACTTGACGATGTATTGACCATTAAAGGAGAATGTGTCCATCAAGGTCGCACAACCTGTGTCGTGGATGTCGATATCACCAATCAAGAGGGCAGAAATGTCTGCAAAGCAACCTTTACCATGTTTGTCACAGGCCAGCGGTCAGAAGACAGACAGGTACGAATATAGATAACTAAAAAAGAGGCTCGCACCTCTTTTTCTTATTTCTTTTTATGATTTAATACGGCATTGAGGACAATGGCGAGTAGGCTAGCTACGACGATTCCGTTTGAGAAGAACATTTGGAAGGCTGTCGGCATGCTGACAAAGAGATTACTATTGTTGAGTCCGACACCTGCAGCGATGGAGACTGCTGCGATAAGGAAGTTGTGTTCATTGTTAGCAAAGTCAACACGGGCGAGGATTTGCATCCCTTGAATCGATACAAAACCAAACATCACCAGCATGGCACCACCAAGGACAGGGCTTGGAATTATTTGGGCAAGGGCACCAAACTTAGGAAGGAGTCCAAGGAGAACCAGGAAACCAGCTGCGTAGTAGATTGGCAGGCGAGTCTTAATGCCTGATAATTTTACCAAACCAACGTTTTGTGAAAATCCTGTGTAAGGGAAGGTGTTAAAGATTCCTCCGAGAAGTACGGCCAAACCTTCTGCGCGGTAACCGTTGCGAAGGCGGGTGCTGTCGATTGGGTCTTTCGTGATATCAGACAAGGCTAGGTAAACACCAGTCGATTCAACCATAGACACCGTTGCGATGATACACATCATGACAATCGATGAGATTTCAAAGGTTGGCATCCCAAAGTAGAGTGGAGTTGGGACATGGACAAGTGGTGCTGCCGCAACAGGAGAGAAGTCAACCAAGCCCATGGTAGCAGCAATGGCAGTTCCAACAACCAGACCAATCAAAATAGAGATAGACTTGATAAATCCTTTGGTAAAGATGTTAATCAAGAGGATAATCAAAACAGTAATAGCTGCAAGCAAGAGACTTTGACCAGTTGGCTCTGGAACGTTATTTCCCATATTTCCAATAGCGACAGGAATCAAGGTTAAACCAATCGTAGTAATAACAGATCCTGTTACGATAGATGGGAAGAGATTGGCCACTTTTGAGAAGATGCCTGAAACAAGAACAACGTAAATCCCTGATGCGATAAGGGCACCAAACATAGCGCCACTACCATGGCTTTGTCCAATCATAATCAAGGGAGCGACTGATTGGAAGGCAACTCCGAGAACGACTGGGAGTCCAATACCAAAGTATTTGTTGAGTTGGAGTTGGAGGAAAGTTGCCACCCCACACATGAAGATATCTGTAGAAATCAGGTAGGTCAATTGCTCAGTTGAATAGCCAAGGGCTGTCGCAATCATGATGGGAACCAGGATAGATCCTGAGTACATGGCTAGTAAGTGCTGCAAGCCAAGAACGGCTGCTTGTGAATGTTTTTCTTGAGTTTGCATTAGAGATCTGCCTCCTTAAATACGACTTGACCATTTTCAAAACGATCCAAACGAGCGAGTGATAGAACAGGGTAGCCTGCTTTTTCAAGCAAATCACGGCCATCTTGGAAGGATTTTTCAATCACAATACCGATAGCTTCGACTGTGGCACCAGCTTGTTCGATGATTTGAATCAAGCCTTTGGCAGCTTGGCCATTAGCAAGGAAATCGTCGATAATCAAGACCTTGTCCTCTGGTGAGAGGAATTTTCCAGCGATAGAAACGGTGCTGGTTACCTGCTTGGTAAAGGAGTAAACTTCGGCAGTTAAGATTCCTTCGTTCATAGTGATGTTTTTAGCTTTTTTAGCGAAAATCATGGGAACGTTTAAGGCTTCAGCTGTAAAAATGGCTGGGGCAATACCCGACGCTTCAATGGTCACGACTTTGGTAATACCAGCAGAAGCAAATTTTTCCGCAAAAACCTTACCAATCTCTCGCATCAAGCTAAAGTCAACTTGGTGGGTTAAAAAGGAATCCACCTTGAGGATGTTATCACCCAAGATATGCCCATCCTTGAGGATGCGCTCTTCTAATAATTTCATAAGACCTCCTAAAGTCTAAAAGACAATTTACTTGTTGTTTAAATGTTTCTATAGTGATCCCTTTTGCTAGTACTATATATTTGATAAAACTATTACGAGCGAAGCGAGTCTTATCAAATATTTCCCGTTGTAGTGGTATCATAGACAATAATCTTGTTATTGTCTATGACGGGATTTTTGAGACTTTTGGCTCAAAAATTAGGGATGAAATTCCGAAGGAAGTTGCTCCCGTCCGCACTAATTAAGGGAAATATTAAAAATATTCAAAAAAGACCTACTTAATCTCTAAGCAAATCCCCAAAATAGGCATGGCAAAAACGCCATACCTCACTCTGACTTACTTATTGTTAGGTGTTCCGGCACCTTGTAGAAACGTCGTGCCAATTCACGACATAAACAAGTAAAATGATATTTAATTTAAAATAGGCTTGTGCCAATGTTTTTATTTTACACTAAATAACTTTAGAAATCAACTGTTTTGTTAGTGTTTTGGTTTAAAAAGCGAACGAATATAATAAAAATGGGCAAAAGTTAACTTATTAGCTAACCTTTAGAAGGTTTTTCCATCATAAAAGGCATATTATCAAGATTTTTCAAGATCTGCCAATATGCCTTTTTCTAACTTTAAAGACGTTTTCCCAATCTTTATTATTCTACTCGCTAAATCTTAAAAAATAGCCATCTGGATCCAAAATCGCAAATTCATGGGGATATATAAAGCTATCTCCTACTCGAAATTCTCTTTTTGTCAGGGGACGATGGATAGGATAGTCAGCTTCCAGCAGTTTTTGGTGGAGCTGAGGAACATCTGCAATGCCAAAGGAAATATTGACACCGCGCCCGAAAGGATAGGTCAGCTGAGCTAATTCTTCTGCGCTGCCTTCTTCTAGCATAAGTTGGCAGTCTTCAAGCGAGAGGAAGAGAAATTTCTCCTCTGGACGATCGTATTCGACAGAGAATCCTAGCAGGTCGCAGTAGAAGTGGCGTGATTTTTCGATGTCAGATACTACAAATTCAGGAATGACAGCTTGATAGTCCATTCGTTTTCTCCTTAGAGTTCAATCTCCAAGACAATGGGTGTATGGTCTTGACGAGCTCCTGAGTCAATCATGTCAGACTTTGTCACCTTGTCAGAGATGCGGTTACTTGTCAGCCAGTAGTCGATTCTCCAGCCTGTATTGTTGATTTTAGAAGTCTTGCTGCGTTGTGCCCACCAAGTGTAGCGTTCTGGAACATCGCCGTGAACATGACGGAAAGTATCGGTAAATCCTGTTGCCAAAAGGTTGGTAAATCCAGCACGTTCCTCGTCGGTAAATCCTGGTGAACGGCGGTTGCTGGCAGGATTTGCAAGGTCGATTTCATTGTGGGCTACGTTGTAGTCACCGGTCGCAAGGACTGGTTTTTCTTTGTCTAGTTCAGCCAAGTATTCCGCATATTTGACATCCCAGACTTGACGTTCTTCCAAGCGTTTGAGGCCATCGCCAGCATTTGGTGTGTAAACTTGGGTTACGAAAAATTCATCAAATTCTAGAGTGATGATACGGCCTTCCAAGTCCATGGTAGACGGAGCACCGATTTCTGGGAAGCTGATAGTAGGCGTAAGTTCTTTCTTATAAAGGAACATGGTTCCAGCATAGCCTTTACGGGCAGGTTCTTGGGAAGAGCGCCACGTGTTTTCGTAGCCTGGGAAGAGTTCTTCTAAAATTTCTAGGTGTTTCTTTGTAGGGCCCTTGGCAGAAAGCTTGGTTTCTTGGATAGCGATAATATCAGCATTTTCAGCGACCAAGGTTTGTAGGACTTCTTGGGACAATTTGGCACGAGCTGAGTCACTCGTTAGGGCAGCATTGAGGGAATCAATATTCCATGAGATAAGTTTCATAAAGTTACCTTTTTCATTCAGATTATAGATTTTATTATACCAGAAAAAGGTCTATTTCCCCAACGTATGGTTTGAAAAATCACCCTCTTTCGTTTATAATAAAGAATGATTTTATGAAAGGGAGTGAAAATAAATGAAATTTTACTCATATGACTATGTGCTTAGCCAAATCAGTCAGCAAAATGGCATCATGATTGGCTTTGGGATTGTTCTCCTAGCTATCACAGGATTTTTTGCTTTTAAGGCCTATCGTGATAAAAAGGGGACTAAGTTTCGGGAATTGGTCATGATTTTAGCCCTGACTTTAGTGGCCATGCTTTTGGTGACAATTTCAAAATACCAGACCAATCAAGCCTCTAACAATCAATTTCAAACCTCCCTTCATTTCATAGAGGTTGTTTCCAAAGACTTGGGAGTGGATAAATCAGAAGTTTACGTCAATACTTCAGCTGCCACTGATGGAGCGCTTGTCAAGGTAGGTCCAAATTTCTACCGCGCTATGAACGGGAGCCAACCAGACAAGTATCTTTTAGAGAAATTAGAATTGCATCAAATAGATGCTATTGAATTGGTGGAGGTAAACAAATGACACTCAATTATATGGAAATTTTAATCAAACTGGCCTTGGGTCTTTTCTCGCTGGTTTTCGTGATCAATGTGACAGGAAAGGGGAACCTAGCACCTAACTCTGCGACAGACCAAATTCAGAACTATGTTCTTGGTGGTATCATCGGTGGGGTGATTTACAATAGTTCAATTAGTATTCTGCAGTACGCAGTGATTTTGATGATGTGGACGATTTTGGTCTTGACCCTCAAGTGGCTCAATAACAATGTTCGTTTTGTCAAACGCTTGATTGATGGGAAACCGACTCTCCTCATCAAAAATGGGAAGATTGACCCAGAAGCCTGTCGTTCAGTTGGCTTGTCTGCAGCGGATGTAGCCCTCAAACTTCGTAGCCAAGGAATTTTCCAAATGAAGCAGGTTAAACGAGCTGTGCAGGAGCAAAATGGTCAACTCATCGTGGTCCAAATGGGAGATGAAAATCCTAAGTATCCAGTTGTGACTGACGGTGTGATTCAAGTTGATGTTTTGGAATCGATTGGCCGTAGCGAAGAGTGGCTGCTTGATAACCTCAGCAAGCAAGGGCATGGCAATGTAGCCAACATCTTTATCGCTGAGTATGACAAGGGTGCTGTTACAGTCGTAACCTATGAATAAGAAAAACCTGGGGTTTTGGCCTCAGGTTTCCATTTGCAATCAGAAAGGGATTTTATGTCCATTATTCAAAAACTTTGGTGGTTTTTCAAGTTAGAAAAACGCCGTTATTTAGTCGGGATTGTGGCCCTGGTCTTGGTTTCCGTCCTCAATCTCATTCCCCCCATGGTTATGGGGCGGGTCATTGATGCCATCACTTCGGGGCAATTAAGCCAGCAGGACTTGCTTTTGAACCTCCTTTATCTGCTTCTTGCAGCTTTGGGTATGTACTATCTACGCTATGTTTGGCGCATGTATATCCTTGGGACTTCCTACCGTTTGGGACAGATTATGCGCTCTCGCTTATTTGAGCATTTCACAAAAATGTCTCCAGCCTTTTATCAAACCTATAGGACGGGGGACCTGATGGCACACGCAACCAACGATATCAATGCCTTGACTCGTCTGGCAGGAGGCGGTGTTATGTCTGCTGTTGATGCTTCTATCACGGCCTTGGTGACCTTGTTGACCATGCTCTTTAGCATTTCATGGCAGATGACCTTGGTTGCCATTCTGCCCCTGCCTTTCATGGCTTATGCGACCAGTCGTTTAGGGAGAAAGACCCACAAGGCCTTTGGCGAATCGCAAGCTGCTTTCTCTGAACTCAATAACAAGGTGCAGGAGTCCGTATCAGGTATTAAAGTGACCAAGTCTTTCGGTTACCAGGCGGACGAGTTGAAGTCCTTTCAGGCAGTCAATGAATTGACCTTCCAAAAGAACCTGCAAACCATGAAATACGATAGTCTCTTTGACCCTATGGTTCTCTTATTTGTTGGTTCATCCTATGTCTTAACGCTTTTGGTCGGCTCCTTGATGGTTCAGAAAGGGCAAATCACGGTTGGGAATCTAGTTACCTTTATCAGCTACTTGGATATGCTAGTTTGGCCTCTTATGGCCATCGGCTTCCTCTTTAATATTACTCAGCGAGGGAAGGTTTCTTACCAGCGGATTGAAAATCTTTTGTCTCAGGAATCACCTGTACAAGACCCTGAGTTTCCTCTAGACAGTATTGAAAATGGGCGTTTGGAGTACTCTATTGACAGCTTTGCCTTTGAAAATGAGGAAACACTAACGGATATTCACTTTAGTTTGGAAAAAGGGCAAACTCTGGGCTTGGTTGGTCAGACAGGTTCTGGAAAAACGTCTCTAATCAAACTGCTCTTGCGTGAATACGATGTGGATAAGGGAGCCATTTATCTAAACGGTCACGATATTCGTGACTATCGTCTGACAGACCTTCGCAGTCTCATGGGCTATGTCCCTCAGGACCAGTTCCTCTTTGCGACTTCGATCTTAGACAATATCCGTTTTGGTAATCCTAATTTGTCGCTTGCAGCAGTCGAGGAAGCCACTAAACTAGCCCAAGTCTACCAAGACATTGTAGCCATGCCTCAGGGATTTGATACGTTGATTGGTGAAAAGGGAGTCAGTCTTTCTGGAGGTCAAAAGCAGCGTCTGGCTATGAGTCGGGCTATGATTTTAGACCCTGATATCTTGATTTTGGATGATTCTTTGTCAGCCGTGGATGCCAAGACAGAATATGCCATTATCGACAATCTTAAGGAAACGCGTCAGGACAAAACAACCATTATCACTGCCCATCGCCTCAGTGCGGTTGTCCATGCAGATTTGATTTTAGTCCTGCAAAATGGTCAAATTATCGAACGAGGCACGCACGAAGACTTGCTAGCTTTGGATGGCTGGTATGCCCAAACCTACCAGTCTCAGCAGTTGGAAATGAAGGGAGAAGAAGATGCAGAATAAGAAAGAACAATGGACTGTATTGAAGCGCTTGATGTCCTATCTCAAGCCTTATGGACTCCTGACCTTTTTGGCACTCGGTTTTCTCCTAGCGACGACGGTCATTAAAAGTGTCATTCCCCTTGTGGCTTCCCACTTTATCGACCAGTATCTCAGCAATCTCAACCAACTCGCTGTGACCGTTTTGCTGGCCTACTATGGCCTTTATATCCTACAAACTGTGGTCCAGTATGTCGGCAATCTTCTCTTTGCGCGCGTGTCTTACAGTATTGTTAGAGATATTCGTCGCGATGCCTTTGCCAATATGGAGAAGCTGGGCATGTCTTATTTTGACAAGACGCCAGCAGGCTCTATCGTCTCTCGTTTGACAAATGACACCGAGACTATCAGTGATATGTTTTCGGGGATTTTATCTAGCTTTATCTCAGCAGTTTTCATCTTTCTGACAACTCTTTATACCATGTTGGTTCTGGATTTTCGTTTGACAGCATTAGTCTTGCTCTTTCTCCCCTTGATTTTCCTTTTGGTCAATCTCTATCGGAAAAAATCAGTGAAAATCATTGAGAAAACCAGAAGTCTCTTGTCAGATATCAATAGTAAGCTGGCAGAAAATATCGAAGGAATCAGGATTATCCAGGACTTTAATCAAGAGAAGCGTCTGCAGGTGGAATTTGATGAAATCAACCAAGAACACTTGGTCTATGCCAACCGTTCTGTAGCCTTGGATGCCCTCTTTTTGCGTCCTGCCATGAGTTTGCTGAAACTTCTAGGCTATGCAGTTCTAATGGCCTATTTTGGCTATCGTGGACTTTATCTGGGAATAACTGCCGGGACTATGTATGCCTTTATCCAGTACATCAACCGCCTTTTTGACCCCTTGATTGAAGTAACGCAAAACTTTTCAACTCTACAAACGTCCATGGTTTCTGCAGGTCGTGTCTTTGCCCTGATAGACGAGAGGACCTATGAGCCCCTTCAAGAAGATGGGCAGACTAAAGTCAAAGAAGGCAATATCCGTTTTGAACATGCATGTTTCTCTTATGATGGCAAACATCCGATTCTGGATGATATTTCCTTCTCTGTTAACAAGGGTGAGACCATTGCTTTTGTGGGTCACACAGGTTCTGGGAAATCGTCTATTATCAATGTTCTCATGCGCTTTTATGAATTCCAGTCAGGGCGAGTTCTCTTGGATGATGTGGATATCAGGCATTACAGTCAGGAAGAGTTGAGAAAAAACATCGGTCTGGTCTTGCAGGATCCCTTCCTCTATCATGGGACCATTAAGTCCAATATCGCTATGTACCAAGAAATCAGTGATGAGCAGATCCAGGCTGCGGCAGCCTTCGTGGATGCAGATTCCTTTATTCAAGAACTTCCTCAGGGATATGATTCCCCTGTTTCCGAGCGTGGTTCGAGTTTTTCAACTGGACAGCGCCAGCTTCTTGCCTTTGCTAGAACAGTCGCCAGTCAGCCTAAAATCTTGATTTTGGATGAAGCGACAGCCAATATTGACTCTGAAACAGAAAGTTTGGTTCAAGCTTCTCTGGCTAAGATGAGACAGGGACGAACAACCATTGCCATCGCTCACCGCCTTTCGACCATACAAGATGCCAACTGTATCTATGTTTTGGACAAGGGGCGCATTATCGAGAGTGGCACTCATGAGGAACTCTTGGCTCTGGGAGGAACCTATCACAAGATGTATAGTTTGCAAGCGGGAGCCATGTCCTAATAATCTTTGATTTTCATTGAATATAAGAAGGAAATTCTTCAAATTACAGATTTCTTTCACCGCCTTTTCCATTTTGTGGTATAATGAAAAATGTTGACAAATAGTATAATAAAAACAAAGGAGAAACAGCATGCTGAAATGGGAAGACTTGCCCGTGGAAATGAAATCAAGCGAGGTTGAGTCTTACTACCAGCTTGTCTCTAAAAGGAAGGGTTCGCTGATTTTCAAGCGTTGTTTGGACTGGGTTTTGGCCTTGGTCTTGCTGGTTCTGACCTCTCCCATCTTTCTCATCTTGAGCATTTGGATCAAATTGGATAGCAAGGGGCCAGTGATTTACAAGCAAGAGCGCGTGACCCAGTATAACCGTCGGTTCAAGATTTGGAAGTTCCGTACCATGGTAACGGATGCAGACAAAAAAGGAAGTCTGGTGACTTCTGCTAACGATAGCCGCATTACCAAAGTGGGAAATTTCATCCGCCGTGTCCGTTTGGACGAACTACCTCAGTTGGTAAATGTCCTTAAAGGTGAGATGTCCTTTGTCGGTACACGACCTGAAGTTCCGCGCTATACAGAGCAGTATAGCCCTGAAATGATGGCGACCTTGCTTTTGCCAGCAGGAATTACCTCTCCAGCCAGCATCAACTACAAGGATGAGGATACTATCATCAGTCAAATGACGGAGAAAGGCCTGTCAGTTGACCAAGCCTATGTGGAGCATGTCCTCCCTGAAAAGATGCGTTATAATCTCGCCTATCTCCGAGAGTTTAGTTTTCTTGGAGACATCAAAATCATGTTTCAAACCGTGTTTGAAGTGCTAAAATAAAGTAGTCATGAGAAAATGAGTACAGATAAAAGGAGCAAATCAATGCCAAATTACAATAGTCCATTTTCACCACCCGATATTACGGAAGCAGAAATTGCTGAAGTAGCGGATACCCTGCGTTCTGGTTGGATCACAACAGGTCCTAAGACAAAAGAACTGGAGCGTCGCTTGTCCCAATACACACAGACGCCTAAGACCGTCTGCCTCAACTCTGCGACTGCCGCGCTTGAGTTGATTTTGCGCGTCTTGGAAGTTGGACCTGGTGATGAAGTTGTCGTTCCAGCCATGACCTATACAGCTTCATGTAGTGTCATTACTCACGTAGGAGCGACCCCTGTCATGGTGGATATCCAAGCAGATACGTTTGAGATGGACTATGACTTGCTTGAGCAAGCCATTACTGAAAAGACTAAGGTGATCATTCCGGTTGAGCTTGCGGGGATTGTTTGCGACTATGACCGTTTGTTCCAAGTCGTGGAGAAAAAACGTGACCTCTTTACCGCTTCAAGCAAGTGGCAAAAGGCCTTTAACCGTATCGTGATTGTTTCTGATAGTGCCCATGCTTTGGGATCAACTTATAAAGGGCAACCGGCTGGTTCTATCGCTGACTTTACATCCTTCTCATTCCATGCCGTTAAGAATTTTACAACTGCTGAGGGAGGAAGTGCAACTTGGAAAGCCAATCCAGCGATTGACGACGAAGAGATGTACAAGGAATTCCAAATCCTTTCCCTTCACGGGCAAACTAAGGATGCTCTTGCCAAGATGCAACTGGGCTCATGGGAATATGATATCGTCACACCAGCCTACAAGTGCAATATGACTGATATCATGGCGTCACTTGGTTTGGTACAATTGGATCGTTACCCTGGTTTACTAGAACGTCGTAAGGAGATAGTGGACCGCTATGATCGTGGTTTTTCAGGTTCTCGTATCCATCCATTGGCACATAAGACTGATACTGTCGAATCTTCACGCCACCTCTACATCACCCATGTAGAAGGAGCGAGCTTAGAAGAACGCAACCTCATCATCCAAGAATTGGCCAAAGCAGGAATTGCAAGTAATGTACACTACAAACCGCTTCCGCTCTTGACAGCCTATAAGAATCTTGGCTTTGATATGGCGAATTATCCTAAGGCCTATGCCTTCTTTGAAAATGAAATTACGCTTCCGCTTCACACTAAATTAAGCGATGAAGAAGTGGACTATATCATTGAGACTTTCAAAACAGTTTCTGAAAAAGTACTAGCTTCATCAAAAAAATGACAAACTACAGTCAAGTAATAGTGATTCTGTTTCTAAAAAGTCTAATTGAGTGTAAAACTGTTGTTTTCAATTGAAAGTCCTATAGTAAAATGAAATAAAAACAGGACAAATCAATCAGGATAGTCAAATTAATTTCTAGCAATATTTTAGAAGCAAAGGTGTACTCTTATAGTTTCAATATACTGTATGGTTTGAAATGAGATGTGAGCAATTTGGTGTAGCATTTAGAATTTTTATTAGGCATCATTTAGAAAATGTAGTGTCTTGTTCTAGTTTTCAATTCACCCTATTTTTTGAAAGACGCGAGTTTCCACGATGAGGTTGTGGAAACTCGCGTCTTTCTTTTTTGTTTTCAGAATATTGTTCAAAGTTTTGAGACTATTTTTCATGTTCTAGTCATTCTTTTGAAATAATCTATAAAACACGTGTCTACAATGATTTATATGTCCTATTCCAGTATTTTAGAAGAACTGCGTCTATTTTTATAGAGCTTGAATCTAGCTTTTATAGAAAATCTATTTAAGAAATATATTGTATTGTTTTGATTTCAATCCGCTATATGAACGATATTCATGTAAATATACCTGGCGAATGCTTGCATGACAAGATATTTGTTCTTGTATTTATAAATTAGTATTTTACGAGATGTCAACATGCTTTAAATACAGTGAATAGGATATTTTTATGTTCAAGCTAAGAAAGATAGTAATCACTTTTGAATGGAAGGTTAAAGAATTATTAGAAGTATGGTTAGATATATAAATGGTCACGCTTTCACAATTTTGATATTTTATTGTGTTATTCCTTGACAATTTTGATTTAAAAATATATTATAAAGAAAATGACAGCGGTGTCATTTTCTGGTATGGAATTTATATGAATATTAAATTAGGACATAATATTTTTAATTGGAGGCTAATATGAAATCTTTTCAACAAAATGAGGTTTTCTCTATTCGTAAGTCTAAGGTGGGAGTTTGCTCAGTTCTCTTAGCGGTTTTATTTATTGGAACACAAAGTGTTTTAGCTAATGAAGTAGTTGGTGAAACTTCTTCGTCTAAAGATAATATGCAATTGAACTCTTTGTTGAGTAGCACATCTACATCATTATCTGCGGAACCCCATCCTGATACTCTCAGTCTTGATAACAATTCAAGTTTAAGTACTGATAATAATGGAGGAGTGAGTATTAATCAAAATAAACCTGATATAACAAATGATACTATGATGGGTAACATCTCTGGGATGGAAGTGAATACTATTTTAAGTACTAATCTGAAGGAACACGTAGCTTTGAATGTTAAAGATTATGGAGCAATAGGTGACGGGGTTAATGATGATCGTCAAGCAATTCAAGATGCAATAGATGCTGCAGCTCAAGGGCTAGGTGGAGGAAATGTATATTTTCCGGAAGGAACTTATTTAGTAAAAGAAATTGTTTTTTTAAAAAGTCATACACACTTAGAATTGAATGAGAAAGCTACCATTCTAAATGGTATAAATATTAAGAATCACCCTTCTATTGTTTTTATGACAGGTTTATTTACGGATGATGGTGCGCAAGTAGAATGGGACCCAACAGAAGATATTAGTTATTCTGGTGGTACTATTGATATGAACGGTGCTTTGAATGAAGAAGGAACTAAAGCAAAAAATCTACCACTTATAAATTCTTCAGGTGCATTTGCTATTGGGAATTCAAATAACGTAACTATAAAAAATGTAACATTCAAGGATAGTTATCAAGGGCATGCTATTCAAATTGCAGGTTCGAAAAATGTATTAGTTGATAATTCTCGTTTTCTTGGGCAAACCTTACCCAAAACGATGAAGGATGGGCAAATCATAAGTAAGGAGAGCATTCAGATTGAACCATTAACTAGAAAAGGTTTTCCTTATGCCTTGAATGATGATGGGAAAAAATCTGAAAATGTGACTATTCAAAATTCCTATTTTGGCAAAAGTGATAAATCTGGGGAATTAGTAACAGCAATTGGCACACACTATCAAACATTGTCGACACAGAACCCCTCTAATATTAAAATTTTAAATAATCATTTTGATAACATGATGTATGCAGGTGTACGTTTTACAGGATTCACTGATGTATTAATCAAAGGAAATCGCTTTGATAAGAAAGTTAAAGGAGAGAGTGTACATTATCGAGAAAGCGGAGCAGCTTTAGTAAATGCTTATAGCTATAAAAACACTAAAGACCTATTAGATTTAAATAAACAGGTGGTTATCGCCGAAAATATATTTAATATTGCCGATCCTAAAACAAAAGCGATACGAGTTGCAAAAGATAGTGCAGAATATTTAGGAAAAGTATCAGATATTACTGTAACAAAAAATGTAATTAATAATAATTCTAAGGAAACAGAACAACCAAATATTGAATTATTACGAGTTAGTGATAATTTAGTAGTGTCAGAGAATAGTATATTCGGTGGTAAAGAAGGAATTGTTATTGAGGATTCAAAGGGTAAAATAACCGTTTTAAATAACCAATTTTATAATTTATCCGGTAAGTATATATCATTCATCAAATCTAATGCAAATGGGAAAGAACCTGTTATACGTGATAGCGATGGTAATTTCAATATTGTAACGGAGAATGGGCTTTACAAAATTGTAACAAATAATTTAAGTGATAAAAACGAAAAAGAAAAAAACAAAGAGGAAAAACAATCTAATTCAAACAATCTAATTCAAATAATGTAATTGATAGTAACCAGAAGAACGGAGAGTTTAACTCAAGTAAAGATAATAGACAAATGAATGACAAGAGCGACAATAAACAAGATAATAAGACAGAAGAAGTAAACTATAAAATAGTTGGAGATGGCAGAGAAACTGAAAATCATATTAATAAATCTAAAGAAATAGTAGATGTAAAACAAAAATTACCAAAGACTGGTTCGAACAAGATTATGGAACTATTCTTAACAGTGACAGGAATTGGTTTACTTTTGACACTAAAAGGGTTGAAGTATTATGGTAAAGATAAATAAAATTTGTTCGATACAAGGAAGTTCTGTAGAAAATGAGGATACTGTAGGTTCACAAAATCAGTATTTTTGGATTATCGATGGAGCTACAGATTTATATAATTCTAAAGAGGAGATAGGTTATTCAGTCTCAGAAGTTGTACATATTTTATCAGAAAGTTTGTCGGTTAATTGTAAAGAATCAAAAACTCTTAAACAAATATTTGAAACTGCTTTACTCGAGGTTAAAGATGAAATCGGTTTAAACTCATATGAATTAACAGAGTATTATCGCTTACCAACATTTGCTTTTATATTTGCTAAACTTTCAGAAAAAAAGTTGGAGTATATGATGCTAGGTGACTGCGTCATGTTAGTAAACGAAATGGAAATAACTGATCATAGAGTAGATAACTTATTTGAAAAAGGAAAAAATGAGATAAAAGATTCAATTGGTACAAATAGTGCTTTAAATAAAAAAATTATTTTACAAAAAATCAGAAAATTATCTAATCAACCGAGTGGGTACTGGATAGGTTCGTTGGATGAGAGATTTTTAGACCATGCTATTATTAATCAAATAGATGTTACTAGTAAACAAATTGTTTTAATGAGCGATGGCTTTTATGAATTCTATCAAAATAATCAAAATAAGACTTTTGAAGAGTTAATTAAGATGAGATTTAATTCTTCTGCTATTGATCCAATCTATGGAAAGAAGGATGATGCAAGTATTCTAGTTATTGATGTTTGATATATTGTTTAAAATATTAATTGTTACTATTGAACTTTGTTAAGAAGAGGTACCTAAATGTTAAGGTTATATTTAGAAAATGAAATTATAGAATTATCAAATAATTTAGAGACCATTTGGGTATCTGTGCTTGATAAATATGAGAAGTTATTTGAATATTTATCAAATGAAGAACGAATAGAATTGATTAAAGAAGATTTAATCATAAATGAGTCAGTTCTAAATGTTGATAAAAAAGGATATGAGTTAATTTGTTTACAACATCCCGTTTCATATGACTTAAGAAGAATTATTAGTGTAATAAAAATATCAACTGACATTGAACGTATTGGGGATAGAATTGTTGAAATTTTAAAAAATCTACAGATTATTCAAAATAATGAAATTTTGAAGAAAATTATTTCAGAAATAAAAATACTTCATGAAGTTATCGGACTGCATATGAATAGGGCTATATCTTGTTATAGAGAGGAACAATCTGGATGTTTAGATATGGTTGTTATACAAAAACAGAATGAGATAGAAGAGCTTAGTATAAATATTGAAAAGAAAATAATGAATTATATATTTGAAGATGATGGGAATGTTTCTGAAGTAATTGGTACTTTGGATATTATTCATCACCTTGATAAAATTGCTCATACTACGCAAGCAATTTATAAATGGATAATGTATAGAAAATATGGGAACATAAATTAGAAAGAAAAATATATGAAAACAATTATTGATAATTTTGTTGATAGAGTAATTGAATACGGAATGTATAATGAAATTGACAAAATATATGTGAAAAATAGAGTACTAGCGTTAATAGGTGAGGAGGGGACTGATCGCATTTCCGATGAAAATGACCTGAAACAAATAAAAGATTACTTAGTGGAAATCGCCTTAAAAAACGGTAAAATTAAAGATTTAATCGAGGAAAAGGAATGTTTAGGAGCAGAGTTAATGAATTTCATAGTTCCTTTACCTAGTCGATTAAATGATATTTTTTGGAGTTCATATGATATATCACCTCAAGAAGCAGTTGAAGAGTTTTATAAGTTAAGTAAAGATAGTGATTATATTAAAACTTCTGCTATTGCTAAGAATATTGAGTTTCGAGCATCAACTAAATACGGAGAGCTAGAGATTACGATAAATTTGTCAAAACCCGAAAAAGATCCAAAAACAATTGCTGCTGAAAAATTAGTAAAAGCCACTAATTATCCCAAATGTTTACTATGTATGGAAAATGAAGGATATCAGGGGCGAATAAATTATCCAGCACGTTCGAATCATAGAATTATTCGATTGAAACTTGGTGACGAAGTATGGGGATTCCAGTATTCTCCCTACTTATACTTTAATGAGCATGCGATATTTTTAAATAGTCAACATGTACCAATGGCTATTACCTCTAAAACATTTGAACAATTATTGGAGATTGTTGATATTTTGCCAGGATATTTTGCTGGTTCAAATTCTGATCTTCCTATCTCAGGAGGCTCCATTCTTAGTCATAACCACTACCAGGGAGGGAAACATATTTTCCCAATGGAAAAAGCAAAATTTGAGAGTGAATTTCGTTTTAAAGACTTTGAGGATGTTAATGCTGGTATTGTAAAATGGCCAATGTCAGTAATTAGGTTACAAAGTGAAAATAAAAATCGCTTGTTAGATTTAGCTACTAAAATTCTAAACAAGTGGAGAGAATATTCAGATTTAGAAGTAGACATCATTGCAATGACTGCAGATGTCCCACACCATACGGTGACTCCTATTGCTCGTAAAGTGGACGGAAGATATGAATTAGATATTGTTCTAAGAGATAATCATACTACTGAACAATACCCAGATGGTGTTTTCCATCCCCATCAAGATGTACAACATATTAAAAAGGAAAATATTGGGTTAATCGAAGTGATGGGACTTGCGATTTTACCACCTCGTTTGAAAACAGAGTTAGAAGAAGTTGAGAAATATCTTTTAGGAAAAGATAACGCAATTGCGGATTATCATTTAGAATGGGCCGACCAATTGAAAGAAAAATATCCTCGCATTAATAAAGAAGAGGTTAATAGCGTAGTTCAACACGAAGTAGGACAAGTGTTTGCGAGAGTTCTGGAAGATGCAGGAGTTTATAAGAATACACCGTCTGGGCATGAAGCGTTTATGAGATTTGTTAAGTCGGTTGGAATTAATTAGGAGGAAACCCAAATGGCAATATTGGTAACAGGCGGAGCTGGTTATATTGGTAGCCATACCGTAGTAGAATTACTAAATTTAGGAAAGGAAGTTATCATTGTCGACAACCTTTCGAACTCTAGCATCTTGGTGCTAGACCGTATTGAAGCAATTACAGGAATACGTCCCGTGTTTTACGAATTAGATGTTTGTGATAAACAAGCATTGAGAAAGGTATTTGAACAAGAATCGATTGATGCTGCAATTCATTTTGCAGGTTATAAAGCTGTCGGAGAATCCGTGCAAAAGCCTGTGATGTACTACAAAAATAATATTATGAGTACATTGGCACTTGTTGAAGTGATGTCAGAATTTAATGTTAAAAAGATTGTCTTTTCTTCAAGTGCGACTGTATATGGAATTAACAATCAGTCACCTCTAATTGAGACAATGCAAACAAGTGCTACAAATCCTTATGGGTATACGAAAGTAATGCTTGAGCAAATTTTAAAAGATGTTCATGTGGCAGATTCAGAATGGAGTATTGCGTTGCTTCGTTATTTCAATCCAATTGGTGCTCATGAGTCTGGTTTGATTGGGGAAGATCCCTCAGGAATTCCTAACAACTTGATGCCTTATATTGCACAAGTAGCGGTAGGTAAGTTGTCAGAGCTAAGTGTGTTCGGAAATGATTATGATACGCTTGATGGTACTGGTGTGCGTGATTATATCCATGTAGTAGATTTAGCAATAGGACATATAAAAGCTTTAGAAAAAGTATCTGAAAAAACAGATGTTTATATCTATAACCTAGGCTCGGGAGAAGGCACTAGTGTATTACAGCTTGTAAATACATTTGAAAGTGTTAATAAGATCCCTATTCCTTATAAAATAGTTCCAAGACGTTCAGGAGACGTTGCAACTTGTTATGCAAATGCAGACAAAGCATATAAGGAATTAAATTGGAGGACAACAAAATCGATTGAAGACATGTGTAGAGATACATGGAATTGGCAATCAAAAAATCCCAATGGCTATAATTGATGATACTGTCTATATGAGTGCTGTATTTTGGAAAAATTACTTAAACTTTTAATGAAATGCATATTTAATGAAAGATAAATTTTTTTAAAAAATGTTTGAAAGCGCTTGACAAAGTAAACGGTTTCGTTATATAATATAAGCATAGATGACACCGGTGTCAAATATAAAAAAGAGGGTCTTTATATGAAAAACCTAACAAAAATTAAGTTCAAAGAAAATGGAGAATTTAATCATTTTCCAGGAAATACTGTTGTAGCAAATCTTTATACTAAACAAGATTTGATGGAAGTTGTTGATATTATTCAATCACGTTATAGAGAATTACCATTTATCGATAAGTTTACTTTAACTCCAAGGAATTCTATTCACATGACTGTAATTGAATTGTTGTGCCATGAAAATCGTGAAACGGAGTTTTGGAGCAGTAATCTTCCTCTTGATACACCTTTACAGGAAATACATGATTACTTTGCTAAACAACTTGAAATTTTTCCATTGTTGGATGAAGAAATTCATATGCGTGTGACTGAAATGGGAAAACAAAACATACTAGTTGAACCTGCAGATGAAGCTTCTGCAAAGAGATTAGAAGAAATTCGTACTTATGTTTCAGAAAAAGCAGGTGTTCGTTTCCCTAATCATGATAGATATCAATTCCATATTTCAATTGGATATCTTCGGATTCCTCTAACCGAAGAGGAGGAAGAAGAGTTTACTAAAGTCAGAGCAGAATTAACTGAAATCTTATTAGAGAAGATTCCAACTATTACTGTAAACCGTATTGACTATACTGTATTTGAAGATATGAGACAATTTGTTCCATATCACGAAAAATTTAAATAAAATAATAAAAAAGGAGAACTTATCATGAAAAAAATGAAAGTTTGGTCTACTGTACTTGCAACGGGAGTTGCTCTTACTACACTTGCTGCTTGCTCTGGAGGTTCAAATTCTACGACTGCTTCTTCATCTGAAGAAAAAGCTGATAAAAGTCAAGAATTAGTAATCTATTCGAACTCAGTTTCAAATGGTCGTGGTGATTGGTTAACTGCTAAAGCAAAAGAAGCTGGTTTTAATATAAAAATGGTTGATATTCCTGGCGCTCAATTAGCAGACCGTGTTATTGCCGAGAAGAATAATGCAGTTGCAGATATGGTATTTGGAATTGGTGCTGTTGATTCAAATAAAATTAGAGATCAAAAATTACTAGTCCAGTACAAGCCTAAATGGTTAGATAAAATTGATCAATCTTTATCAGATAAAGATAATTATTATAATCCTGTGATTGTTCAACCATTAGTTTTAATTGGGGCGCCTGATGTAAAAGAAATGCCTAAAGATTGGACTGAATTAGGTAGTAAGTATAAAGGTAAATATTCAATTTCTGGTCTTCAAGGTGGTACAGGACGGGCAATTCTAGCAAGTATCTTAGTTCGATACCTTGATGATAAAGGTGAATTAGGTGTTTCCGAAAAAGGTTGGGAAGCAGCAAAAGAATATTTGAAAAATGCATACACTCTTCAAAAGGGAGAAAGTTCAATTGTTAAGATGTTAGACAAAGAAGATCCAATACAATATGGAATGATGTGGGGTTCTGGTGCATTAGTTGGACAAAAAGAACAAAATGTTGTTTTCAAAGTTATGACTCCTGAGATTGGTGTACCATTTGTAACTGAACAAACTATGGTTTTAAGCACTAGTAAAAAACAAGCGTTAGCTAAAGAATTTATTGATTGGTTTGGTCAATCAGAAATTCAAGTAGAATATAGTAAGAACTTTGGATCTATTCCTGCAAATAAAGATGCCCTAACAGAGTTACCTGAAGATACGAAAAAATTTGTTGATCAAGTGAAACCACAAAATATTGACTGGGAAGCTGTTGGAAAGCATTTGGATGAATGGGTAGAAAAAGCTGAATTAGAATACGTACAATAAGAAATAAGAGTTAATTTTTATGTCCAAGTCTCTCTATTATTTCTAAATTTAAGGAAGAAATAAAGAGAGGCTTTTGGTTTAGTAATAGAGGGAGTTAGTGAGATGATTAAATTTGATAATATTCAAATTAAATATGGTGATTTTGTTGCAATTGATAATCTAAATTTAGATATACATGAAGGGGAATTTTTTACATTTCTTGGACCTTCAGGATGTGGTAAATCAACTACTTTGAGAGCATTGGTAGGTTTTCTAGATCCATCATCAGGAAGTATTGAAGTTAATGGAACAGATGTCACTCATTTGGAACCTGAAAAGCGTGGAATTGGTATTGTATTTCAATCTTATGCGCTATTTCCAACTATGACTGTTTTTGATAATATTGCATTTGGTTTAAAAGTTAAGAAGGTAGCTCCAGATGTTATTAAAGCAAAAGTATCAGCAGTAGCAGCAAAAATTAAGATCTCTGATCAACAGTTACAGCGTAATGTATCAGAATTATCTGGGGGTCAACAACAAAGGGTAGCATTGGCTCGTGCTCTGGTTCTTGAACCTAAAATTCTTTGTCTAGATGAACCATTGTCAAACCTTGACGCAAAATTACGTGTAGATTTGAGAAAAGAGTTGAAAAGACTTCAAAAAGAGTTAGGTATTACTACTTTATATGTTACTCATGATCAAGAGGAAGCCTTGACTTTATCTGATAGAATTGCAGTCTTTAACAATGGATACATCGAACAGGTCGGTACACCAGTAGAAATTTATCATAATTCTCAAACTGAATTTGTATGTGATTTTATTGGAGATATTAATGTTTTGACCGATGAAACAGTCCACGAAGTATTACTGAAAAATGCAAGCGTTTTCTTAGAAGATAAAAAAGGATACATTCGATTAGAGAAAGTTCGATTCAATCGTGAAACTGAACAAGATTTCATTCTAAAAGGGACAATTATTGATGTTGAGTTTTCTGGAGTTACAATTCACTATACAATAAAAGTTTCTGAAAGTCAGATTCTTAATGTAACAAGTATTGATAGTCAGGCTGCTATTAGATCTGTCGGAGAAAGTGTGGAATTATTTATCACACCATCAGACGTTCTGCAATTTTAAGGAGGTGCAGTATGCGTCATAAATTAAATTTAAAAGATTGGCTTATTCGTTTAGGGTTAATCTGGTTCTTAGTAACATTTATTATTTATCCAAACTTTGATCTAGTAGTGAATGTATTTGTAAAAGGAGGAGAATTTTCCCTTGATGCTGTACATCGTGTTCTAAAATCTCAAAGGGCACTTCAGAGTATTATGAACAGTTTTAAGTTGGCATTTTCACTCATTATTACAGTTAATATCGTAGGTATTCTTTGTGTTCTATTTACAGAATACTTTGATATTAAAGGTGCTAAAATTTTAAAATTAGGTTATATGACCTCTTTAATTTATGGAGGAGTGGTTTTAGCGACTGGATATAAATTTGTCTATGGTCCTTATGGATTGATTACAAAATTTTTACAAAATATTATCCCTTCTTTAGACCCTAACTGGTTTATTGGGTATGGTGCAGTCTTATTCATTATGACATTTTCAGGAACTGCTAATCATACATTGTTTTTAACAAATACAATTCGAAGCGTTGACTATCACACTATTGAGGCTGCTCGAAATATGGGAGCAAAACCATTTACTGTTTTCCGAAAAGTAGTGTTACCAACCTTAATTCCAACTCTATTTGCACTTACTATCATGGTTTTTCTTAGTGGTTTATCTGCAGTAGCAGCACCCATGATTGTTGGTGGTAAAGAATTTCAAACTATAAATCCAATGATTATTACATTTGCAGGGATGGGGAATTCTCGTGATTTAGCTGCTCTACTTGCAATTATTTTAGGTATTGCAACTACAATTTTGCTTACTATCATGAACAAGATAGAAAAAGGTGGAAATTATATTTCTATCTCTAAGACTAAAGCGCCTCTTAAAAAACAAAAAATTGCGTCTAAGCCTTGGAATATCATTGCTCACATTGTAGCATATGGATTGTTCACAGTTTTCATGCTTCCACTAATTTTTATAGTATTATACTCATTTACAGATCCAGTTGCAATTCAAACAGGTAACTTAACATTATCAAACTTTACTTTAGAAAATTATCGCTTATTCTTTAGTAATAGTGCGGCATTCTCTCCATTCTTGGTCAGCTTTATTTATTCTATTATTGCTGCGACAACAGCAACAATTCTCGCAGTTGTATTTGCTCGTGTTGTCAGAAAACATAAATCTCGGTTTGATTTCTTATTTGAATATGGTGCTCTACTTCCTTGGTTACTACCAAGTACACTTTTAGCAGTAAGTTTATTATTTACTTTTAATCAGCCACAATTTCTTGTCTTGAATCAGATTTTGGTAGGTAGTTTGGTAATTCTACTTATTGCATATATAGTTGTAAAAATCCCATTTTCTTATAGAATGGTACGTGCTATTTTATTTAGTGTTGATGATGAGATGGAAGATGCAGCAAGAAGTATGGGTGCTTCACCTTTTTATACTATGATGAAGGTTATCATTCCATTTATTTTACCGGTTGTTCTCTCTGTTATTGCTTTAAACTTTAACTCTTTATTAACTGACTTCGACTTATCTGTATTTCTTTACCATCCATTAGCTCAACCACTGGGTATAACTATTCGTTCAGCAGGTGATGAAACAGCAACTTCAAATGCTCAAGCACTTGTATTCGTTTATACTATTGTATTAATGATAATTTCTGGTTCTGTTTTATACTTTACTCAGAGACCAGTTAGTAGAAAAAGGAAATAATAATGCAAGCAACAAGCTTAGGACTATCATATATCGAAATTGTATTAAGAATTGTACTTTCATTAGTTATTGGTGGTGTAATTGGTTTAGAGAGAGGAAGTAAATCTCAACCAGCAGGTATTCGTACACATAGTATTGTTTGTCTGGCTGCATGTTTAATTATGATGACTAATGAGTATGTATCTTATAAATTTGGTACAGGAGATCCTACACGCTTAGGTGCGCAGGTTATATCAGGTGTTGGTTTTCTTGGGGCTGGAACAATACTTATTACAGATAAAAAGAAAATAACTGGTTTAACAACTGCAGCCGGAATATGGGCTTCAGCTGGAATCGGTCTAGCTATTGGTGTTGGTTTTTATGAAGGAGCCATACTAGGAGCAATGTCTGTTTGGAGTGTTATAACTATGTTCCAACCTTTAAAAAAATATCTTCAAAGTCGTTCAAAGATAATCGAATTGTATATCGTTGTTAGATCTACAGAGGCATATAATCGGGTACTAGTATACTGTGCTGAGAATGGCATTAGAATGACTGATTCTAGAACTGCATTTGGAGATGTTAATTCAGAAAGAATTGAATATTTTGATGTTCCAGACAAAAAAATCGCGTCATTTATTACTCTGGAATTATCAGGTAGATTTGAGCACCTTAAACTAATGGAAGAAATTGCTAATATTGTTGGTGTGATTTATGTTGAGGAAATCAGCTAATCTAGGGATAAACAAAGGGACGGATTATTCTAGTCCTTTTGTTTTCTTTAAATAATAAGAAATATAAGGGCACATCTAAAAACTCAATTTCAATACTTTTAAACATTGATGTATCAACGTTTTCTGAGCAATAAAAATAGAAAATCGGTAGTTTTTAGAGGTGTCCATAATAATTTTTGAAGAAAAGGATTTAACTAATTTGAGAGTATATAAAGTGGATTTTGATGCAGGAAAAATAACTTATTTTGATGACTATAATCTCATACAGGTATACCACTTCCATTCATTTTATGATGTTTGTGAGATGGTGTTCGCTTGTCATTTACCATTTGAAGAAATGCTTAGAAATGTTATTGTTAAGGAGAAAGCTGTTCCCATATTAGAGTGTTATATTGAACAGATAATGAATACATTTCTAAATACAGAAGGATTTACTGAAAATGATTCCTTGGAATTTTCAGGTAGTGTATTTTCTTATACGGTGATTTGTAATGCAGTTTACAAAATAGTACAAAACAGTGAATTGAATTGTAAAATTTATGTTACTAGTACTGAAAGTTAATGTAGATTTAGTGAAGTATTTCCTCCAGATGTAAACTAGATTAAAAGATTAGAATGTAATTTTCTTGTTAAAATAATTTAAATATTGTATAGTTATAGTGAAGGTTTATGACAGGAGTATTTTAATGGAAAAAGGGAAAAAGGTAACGATATATGATATTGCACGTTTGTCTGGTTTTTCTCCAAAGACAGTTTCACGTGTAATAAATGGAGGGAATAGAGTAAAACCTGAGACTTATAATGCCATAAAAAAAGTCATCGATGAGTTATCCTATATTCCAAATGCCTATGCTCAGAATTTAACGAAGAAAGAAACCACGAATATTTTAATATCTGTGAAGAAGATTGATTCTTTTCCTTTAATCTGGTTTCAAACACTTTTAGATAAAGTTTTACAAACTTGTAGACAATTTGGAGTAAATGCTATTGTTGAATATTTTGGAGAGGAAGATTCGATTAGTAATTCAATTATTTCAAGTATTGGTAGCCTTGTAGATGGAGTGATTGTCTTTTATGAGGGGGAGAATGATATTCGAATCCAATATTTAAAGAAAAATAATATGCCTTTCATTGTCTTTGGAGAGTCTCAAACACCTGGAGTAGTTTACGTATCTAACAATAACTTTCAAGCTACTTATGATATGATGAAAGTAGTTTTGGAAAAGAATTTTAAAGATATGTGGTTACTTATGGGAGGTGAGTCTTATGTAAATAAGGATCGAGAGAGAGGAGTGAGAACTTTTTTAAAGGATAATAATTATTCTATGGATTTGAAGGTAGTTTATGGTTTAACTACAATAGAGTCAGTTTATTCCTTTGCTGTGAATGATTTGTCTTTTGGAAATTATCCAGATATTATATTTGTTTCAGGCGATGAAAAAGTTCAGGGACTAATTCGTGCGTGTTACGAAAAAGGAATAGCGATTCCGGATAATATATCCGTTGTTGGATTTGATAATATTCCAATTTCACAGTATTACACTCCTGCTTTATCTACAATTTCTCCTAATTATGTTAAATTAGCTCAAGAAATGATTGAAGGGGTATTAGCAATTATAAAGGGGGAAAGTGTCACATCTGTTGAAGTTTCTACTAAACTTGTTAGGAGACAGAGTTTCTAGTATTGTTTAATTCTTGAAAATCCTAATGGAAAAGATGGAGTGTTCTAAAGTAAGTTCTGTTTAGCATCTATTCAGTTTCTATTGAGTTGGATCCAATTTCTAACAAGTGGGACATTTTCACGTTCGATTTACTAAAGACATTATCACATTCGAATCACACATCTTTCAAAAAAATTGTAAAAAAGTCTTGACAAAGAAAAAACAAAGTATTAAAATAAGTTCAACAAATCAGAAAAGTAACTATTTTTGATCTTCAGGGAGCCTGTGGTGATTGTGAACAGGTGGTTGAAAGTAGTGAAAGTGGGCTGATTTTAAAAATGAATTTGAAACAATGAAAATTCGGTGCGCACACCTTACAGTGCAACTTGTTGTTAGACAAGGCAGAGATGTAAAGGGGAATAGTCCCTTTACAATTGAGGTGGCACCGCGTTACCAACGCCCTCACACAGATTGTTTTCTGTGTGTGGGCTTTTTCATATCTTGAAATCAATACAGAAAGAGGAAAATTTTATGACAACTAAAGGTTATTTTGGACAATTTGGTGGTAGTTTTGTACCGGCGCCGATTCAGGCTTTGTTGGATGAGTTGGAAGTGACATTTGAAAAGTACAAGGATGATCCAGAGTTTTTGGCAGAATTTCGTCATTACTTGAAGGACTATTCAGGTCGCGAAACACCGCTCTATTTTGCGGAAAGTTTGACAGATCACTTAGGTGGCGCTAAGATTTATCTCAAGCGTGAAGACCTTAACCACCTTGGTTCTCACAAGCTCAACAATGTTTTAGGACAAATTCTTCTTGCTAAACGCATGGGCAAAAAACGAGTGATTGCGGAAACAGGAGCTGGTCAGCACGGTGTTGCGACAGCAGCGGCTGCAGCCAAGTTTGGTATGGCCTGTGATGTCTACATGGGGGCAGAGGATGTGGAGCGTCAACGTCTCAATGTTTTCCGTATGGAGATGATGGGAGCAACTGTTCATGCAGTTGAAACAGGGACACGAACTCTTAAGGATGCGGTTGATGCAGCCTTTGGAGCATGGATGAATGACCTTGAAGCCTTTTA
Organism: Streptococcus sp. 4094; assembly: GCF_013277125.1. NCBI lineage: Bacteria > Bacillati > Bacillota > Bacilli > Lactobacillales > Streptococcaceae > Streptococcus > Streptococcus sp. 4094. Next base: position 50,564 of record NZ_VMMI01000008.1, read on the forward strand.
TGTTCTGGGATCTGCTGTGGGACCTCACCCATATCCAACCATTGTTCATGAGTTCCAAAAGGTCATCAGTGAAGAATCTCGCCGTCAAATCTTAGAAAAAGAAGGTCGTTTACCAGACTACGTTATTGCCTGTGTAGGTGGTGGCTCTAATGCCATCGGTGCTTTTTCTCAGTATGTGGCTGATGAAGAAGTCAAATTGGTTGGGGTTGAAGCTGCTGGTCACGGACTTGACACAGACAAGCACGCAGCTACTATGACAAAAGGTAGTATCGGAATTGTTGATGGTATGAAGACTTATGCAGTCTTTAAGGAAGATGGAGAGCTAGCTCCAGTTTACTCTATCTCAGCTGGATTGGACTATCCAGGGGTTGGCCCAGAACACGCCTACTTCAAAGATTCAGGTCGCGTGGAATATGTGGCTGCGACAGACGAAGAAGCTGTTCAGGCTCTCCTCCTTCTCAGCAAGACTGAAGGAATTATCCCAGCGATTGAAAGTTCGCATGCTATCGCAGAAGCAGTTAAACGTGCACCGAAACTAAGTAAAGACGACATTATCCTCATCAATGTCTCTGGTCGTGGAGACAAGGACGTAGCTGCGATTGCAGACTACCTAGAAGCTAAAAAATAATAGATGGAAAAATTACAGTTATTTCTTTCCCAGAGAGCTTGTGGTTGCTGGAAACAAGCAGAGAAAGCTGTAAGGTTGGGTCCATCTGAAACGAGAGAAGAAAACATAATTCTCAAGGGAGTGCCCTTTATCGCACAGCCTGTTACAGGAGGTTTCTGAGACAGGCATGAGAGATAGGAGAAATCCTATAATTGAGGTGGCACCGCGAATTTCGTCCTCACGCAAGTTATTTTGCGTGGGGATTTTTCATACAGTCGCCACGGACTAGAAGTAGAACTGAAAGGGAAATTACAATGGAACGAATCATTCATGGAGATGTCTTATCACCAATCTTGGCTTATATGCGTCTAAAGGGGCAACACAAGGTTATTTTAGAAAGTATTCCGAGAGACAAGGAAACAGCTCGTTTTTCTATCTTAGCTTATAATCCAGTTTTTGAGATTAAGTTTGAAAATGGAGTTCTCTATCAAAATGGTCAAGTGATTGATCGGGATCCCTTGGATTTCCTTTATGAAGTGACTCATAAGAGCCAGCACCATTCAGACCTACCTTTTGGTGGTGGGGCAATTGGCTTTGTGGGTTACGATATGATTTCGCTTTATGAAGAAATTGGTCAAATTCCTGAAGATACAATTGGAACGCCAGACATGCATTTCTTCGTCTATGAGAGTTACATGGTCTTTGACCACAAGAAGGAAAAAATCCATGTCATCGAGGATGCTCTTTATAGCAAGCGCAGTCAAGAAAACTTGGAAAAAGCCTTGAACCAAGTGCTTGAGGAATTACGCATTCCTGCTCCAAATGAATTTGAAGACTTGGATCTATCTCCGCTGGACTTCAAACCGCATATCGCTCCTCAGAAGTTTGAGGAAATGGTGGAAACGGCTCGTGACTTGATTCGTAACGGGGATATGTTCCAATGTGTACTTAGTCAACGCTTCTCAGCAGAAGTGACTGGAAATCCATTTGACTTCTATAGAAATCTCCGCGTGACTAATCCTTCTAATTACCTTTATTTCTATGATTTTGGGGATTATCAAATCATCGGAGCTAGTCCAGAAAGTTTGGTTTCTGTCAAAAATGGCATCGTGACAACCAATCCGATTGCAGGGACACGACCAAGAGGCGCTACGGATGAAGAAGACAAGGCTTTGGCGACAGACCTGCTTTCGGATGAGAAGGAAACAGCAGAGCATCGAATGTTGGTAGACTTGGGGCGTAATGATATCGGCCGAATCGCTGAAACGGCCAGTGTCCAAGTCACTAAGTATATGGAAGTGGAGCTCTTCCGTTATGTTATGCATTTGACCAGTGTGGTCAAGGGGCGTTTGCTTCCAGAACTCACTGCCATGGATGCCTTGAAAGCAACACTTCCTGCTGGAACAGTTTCTGGAGCACCAAAGATTCGGGCGATGAGACGCATCTATGAACTGGAAACGGAAAAACGGGGCGTATACGCAGGAGCAATCGGCTACTTGTCTGCGACAGGTGATATGGATTTTGCCATTGCCATCCGAACCATGATTCTCAAAAATCAAATAGCCTATGTTCAGGCTGGGGCAGGGATTGTCTACGACTCCATCGCCCAAAACGAATACCAAGAAACCATTAACAAAGCAAAATCTATGACTAGAATTGGAGAACTAAGACCATGATTTTATTGATTGACAACTATGATTCTTTTACCTATAACTTGGCCCAATACATTGGGAATTTTGCAGAAGTTCAGGTCTTGAGAAATGATGATCCCAAGCTGTATGAAGAAGCTGAAAAAGCAGATGGACTGGTCTTTTCTCCTGGTCCTGGTTGGCCAGTTGATGCTGGAAAGATGGAAGACATGATTCGTGATTTTGCTGGCAAGAAGCCGATTCTTGGGATTTGTTTGGGCCACCAAGCCATTGCAGAAGTCTTTGGTGGTAAGTTAGGTTTGGCTCCAAAAGTCATGCATGGGAAACAGAGCAATATCAGCTTTGAAGCGCCATCTGTTTTGTATCAAGGTATCGAGGATGGCCGTGCGGTCATGCGTTACCACAGTATTTTAATTGAAGAAATGCCAGAAAACTTTGAAGTGACAGCTCGTTCGACTGATGACCAAGCCATCATGGGAATTCAACACAAAACACTTCCAATTTATGGCTTCCAGTACCATCCAGAAAGTATCGGAACGCCAGATGGCTTGTCTTCTATTCGGAATTTTATCGAGAAGGTTGTAAAGTGAGGAAACTAGGATGAAAGAGATTATTGAAAAACTAGCAAAATTTGAAAATTTATCAGGTGTGGAAATGACGGATGTCATCGAGCGTATCGTAACTGGGCGTGTAACGGAGGCGCAGATTGCTTCTCTCCTTTTGGCTCTTAAGATGAAGGGGGAAACACCTGAAGAACGCACAGCCATTGCCCAAGTCATGAGAGGGCATGCCCAACATATTCCAACTGAGATTCATGATGCCATGGACAACTGTGGTACAGGTGGGGACAAGTCTTTCAGTTTTAATATTTCCACAACTGCAGCCTTTGTCTTGGCTGGTGGTGGTGTTCACATGGCAAAACACGGTAACCGCTCGATTTCTTCTAAATCTGGTTCTGCAGATGTCCTCGAAGCCTTGGGGATCAACTTAGACCTCAAACCAGCTGAACTAGGTAAGGTTTTTGATAAAACTGGCATCGTCTTTCTCTTTGCTAAAAATATGCACCCAGCTATGAAATACATCATGCCAGCCCGTTTGGAATTGGGAATTCCAACGATCATGAACTTGACTGGTCCCCTGATTCACCCAATGGCCTTGGAAACGCAGCTTCTTGGAATTAGTCGTCCAGAACTGCTAGAAAGTACAGCTCAGGTATTGAAAAATATGGGTCGCAAACGTGCCATCGTGGTTGCTGGACCAGAAGGTTTGGATGAAGCCGGCTTGAACGGAACAACCAAGATTGCTCTTCTGGAAAATGGCGAAATCACCTTGTCAAGCTTTACTCCAGAGGATTTTGGGATGGAGCGCTACGCTATCGAAGATATTCGTGGAGGCAATGCTCAGGAAAATGCAGAAATTTTGCTCAGCGTTCTTAAAAACGAACCAAGTCCATTCTTGGAAACTACAGTTTTAAATGCTGGTCTTGGTTTCTATGCTAATGGTAAGGTAGATAATATCAAGGATGGAGTTGCCTTGGCCCGCCAAGTGATTGCTAGTGGCAAGGCCCTTGAAAAACTCAGACTGTTACAGGAGTACCAAAAATGAGTCAGGAATTTTTAGCACGAATTTTGGAGCAGAAGGCGCGTGAGGTAGAGCAGATGGAGCTGGAGGAAATCCAGCCCCTGCGCCAGACATATCGCTTGGCAGAATTTTTGAAGAATCATCAGGACCGCTTGCAGGTAATCGCTGAGGTCAAGAAGGCTAGCCCTAGTTTGGGAGATATCAATCTCGATGTGGATATTGTGCAACAGGCCCAGACTTATGAAGAAAACGGAGCAGTGATGATTTCTGTTTTGACAGATGAAGTTTTCTTTAAAGGACATTTGGATTATCTACGGGAGATTTCCAGTCAGGTAAACATTCCGACGCTTAACAAGGACTTTATCATCGATGAAAAGCAAATCATTCGAGCTCGCAATGCAGGTGCGACAGTCATCCTGCTCATTGTGGCTGCCTTGTCAGAAGAACGCCTCAAGGAACTGTATGACTACGCGACAGAGCTTGGTCTGGAAGTTTTAGTGGAGACTCATAATCTAGCTGAACTAGAAGTGGCTCACAGACTTGGTGCCCAGATTATCGGGGTCAATAACCGCAACTTGATCACCTTTGAAGTTGACTTGCAGACCAGTGTGGACTTGGCTAAACATTTCAAAGATGATTGCTTGTACATTTCTGAATCTGCTATTTTTACAGGGCAGGATGCGGAACGAGTAGCGCCATACTTTAACGGAATTTTGGTAGGGACAGCTCTCATGCAGGCGGAAGATGTGGCCCAGAGAATCAAGGAGTTGCAGATTGACAAAGGTTAAAATTTGCGGACTATCGACCAAAGAAGCGGTGGAGACAGCCGTGTCAGCAGGAGCCGACTATATCGGTTTTGTCTTCGCACCTAGTAAAAGACAGGTGACCTTGGATCAGGCTGCTGAGCTGGCAAAGCATATTCCTGCGGATGTCAAAAAGGTTGGTGTATTTGTTTTACCAAGTCGGGCTCAACTGCTAGAAGTCATTGACAAAGTTGGCTTGGACTTGGTTCAAGTTCACGGTCAGGTGGCAGATGATTTGTTTGAGAATTTGCCTTGTGCCAGTATTCAGGCTGTGCAGGTGGATGGAGAGGGGCATGTACCCAATTCTCAGGCAGACTATCTACTCTTTGATGCCCCTGTGGCTGGGAGTGGCCAGACCTTTGACTGGGCTCAACTGGATACGATTGGACTAACTCAGCCTTTCTTTATCGCAGGTGGGCTTAATGAAGGCAATGTAGTAAAAGCAATTCAACACTTTACTCCCTATGCAGTAGATGTATCAAGCGGAGTGGAGACAGATGGACAAAAAGATTATGAAAAGATTAGAAGATTTATAGAGAGGGTAAAGAATGGCATATCAAGAACCAAATAAAGATGGATTTTACGGAAAATTCGGCGGACGTTTTGTCCCAGAAACATTGATGACAGCAGTTTTGGAATTGGAGAAGGCCTACCGTGAAAGTCAGGCAGACCCAAGTTTCCAAGAGGAATTAAACCAACTTTTGCGTCAGTATGTGGGACGTGAAACTCCCCTTTACTACGCAAAAAACTTGACCCAGCATATCGGCGGAGCCAAGATTTATCTTAAACGTGAAGACCTTAACCATACAGGGGCCCACAAGATTAACAATGCCTTGGGACAAGTTCTTCTGGCTAAACGCATGGGCAAAAAGAAAATTATCGCTGAAACAGGTGCTGGTCAGCACGGTGTGGCAACTGCAACTGCTGCAGCCCTCTTTAACATGGAATGTACTATCTACATGGGTGAGGAAGATGTCAAACGCCAAGCCCTCAATGTCTTCCGTATGGAGCTTTTGGGAGCCAAGGTTGAGGCAGTGACAGATGGTTCGCGCGTGCTCAAGGATGCGGTCAATGCAGCCCTTCGTTCATGGGTGGCTAATATCGATGATACCCACTATATCCTTGGTTCTGCCTTGGGACCTCATCCATTCCCAGAAATCGTTCGTGACTTCCAAAGTGTCATTGGTCGAGAAGCTAAACAACAGTATCGCGATATGACAGGTCAAGATCTGCCAGATGCCCTAGTAGCCTGTGTTGGTGGTGGTTCTAATGCTATCGGGCTCTTCCATCCCTTTGTAGAAGATGAGTCTGTAGCTATGTATGGGGCTGAAGCAGCAGGACTTGGTGTGGATACAGAGCACCACGCAGCTACCTTGACCAAGGGTCGTCCGGGTGTCCTTCACGGTTCTCTCATGGATGTGCTCCAAGATGCCCATGGTCAAATTCTTGAAGCCTTCTCTATCTCAGCAGGTTTGGACTATCCTGGTATCGGTCCAGAACATTCTCACTACCACGATATTAAACGTGCCAGCTATGTCCCTGTGACAGACGAAGAAGCCTTGGAAGGATTCCAACTCTTGTCTCGTGTGGAAGGGATTATCCCAGCCTTGGAATCAAGCCATGCGATCGCTTTTGCGGTGAAGTTGGCCAAAGAACTTGGACCGGATAAGTCTATGATTGTCTGTCTATCAGGTCGTGGGGATAAGGATGTGGTTCAAGTCAAAGACCGCTTGGAAGCAGATGCAGCAAAGAAGGGAGAAGCTCATGCCTAAGACACTAACAGAAAAATTAAACGCTATAAAAGCAACTGGAAAAGGAATTTTCGTTCCTTATATCATGGCTGGGGACCACGAAAAAGGTTTGGATGGACTAGGAGAAACAATACACTTTTTAGAAGATTTGGGTGTTTCGGCTATTGAAGTGGGTATTCCCTTTTCAGACCCTGTTGCAGATGGACCTGTTATCGAAGAAGCTGGCTTGCGCAGTTTAGCCCACGGGACCTCTACCCAGGCTTTGGTTGAAACCTTGAAAACCATTCAAACAGAGGTGCCACTTGTCATCATGACCTACTTCAACCCCCTCTTTCAGTACGGTGTGGAGAACTTTGTCAAAGATTTGGAAGATACAGCGGTTAAGGGCTTGATTATTCCAGACCTGCCTCATGAGCATGCCAACTTTGTAGAACCATTTTTGGCAGATACAGACATGGCCTTGATTCCCCTAGTTAGTTTGACGACAGGAATTGAGCGCCAGAAAGAGTTGATTGAAGGGGCAGAAGGATTTGTCTATGCCGTTGCCATCAATGGGGTGACAGGGAAATCTGGCAATTACCGTGCAGACTTGGACAAGCACTTGACTCAACTGCATCAAGTAGCTGATATCCCAGTATTGACAGGTTTTGGCGTATCTAGTCAAGCCGATGTAGAACGCTTCAATGCGGTGTCAGATGGCGTTATCGTCGGTTCAAAAATCGTAAAAGCTCTCCATGAAGGAGAGCCAATTGAGGACTTTATCAAACAAGCAGTAGCTTACCAAAAATAATTACACAAGCAGCGAACAAGAGGAAAGGCACGAAAGGAAGTCTTTCCTTTTTCTTTTGTAGGAGAAAGGCTAGTTTTATAATGAATTGAATCTGGAATAGTACATTATGATTCCTAAAATATTTTAAGAAAGTGATTTGAATTTCCCAATAAATTTGTTCAGTTTTTAATTGATTTTACTATAGAAGATATAATTTTCTAAATTACTCTGATATGCAACTTTAAGAAAAAGCTAATTATTGTAGTAATTTCTTTAAGAAAATGATATAATTCATTAAAAAGAATTTGAAGGAGGAAGAATTATGTTGAATCAGGATCTCTTTGATTCGCTTGAGGCACAAAAAATTGTAGATACTTTGATGAAAGGGCAAAAAGATTATGTAGATGAACGTATAGAAAAAAGAGAGACCATGATAGTGTCGAATGGTTATGCATGGACGCGACCTAATCATATTGATACTGCATTTGCATCAGCAGATTTGTTTGAGTATAAATTAAAATTAGCAGGACAGACTTGGGGATATTTAGAATTTGAAACAAATACAGAAAAATATGGGAAAGTATTGTTAATTATAAAGGGTAAGAAGCGACTTACGAACCAATTTCCTTTGGTACAAAAAAATAAGAGTGGCTACTTATTTGAATATGCTCAGATGAATACACTTTATCTTAATCAACATTCTTCCTATAAAAATGATGAAGATAGTCATTCTTTTCCAATTCAGATGGAGTTAGTTTCTGATGAAATGATTCAAGAAATTGAACAAGCTACTAAAAATTCGAATATCGAAAAATTTATGATTTTAACTTATGAGGCGGACTTAGAAAACAATATTATATCTGTAGATGTTGTTATGCCTGATGCACGAACTGGTCAGTTACACTTGATTCAAGATTTGTCTGAGTATATTCAATCAAGTTCGTACCATTTCGAAGAAGCTAAATATCAAAATATTCCTAATTTTTCAGAATTATCGGAAACAGAAGATTTTGAAATTATTCCAAGAATAGAAAAACAAGAAGGTCAAAAGTAGTAAGGAGTATGTAAATGTTTAATGGTCGGGTATTGAAAGAATTACGGCTGTTAAATGGTTTAAGTAGAGCAGAATTAGCTCAGAGAATTGATTTAACGGAACAAGCCATTTGGCAGTTTGAGTCCAACGAAACGAAACCTAAATTATCAACCAAAATGCATTTGGCCAACCAATTTCATGTTGATTTAACTTATTTTGAACAAGAAGAAGAAAGTATTCGATTTGATTCTTCTGTAATTGCCTTTAGAAATGCAGACCTAGCAACACGGAAAACAATAGATATTCAAACTATGTATTTACATAAGGTAGATAGTTTGATTGATTATTTTGAAAGTTTTGTAATTATACCTAATATTACAATTCATGACCTAAGTAATGTAGTGAGTGAATCTTATCATAAGGGAGAATCCATTGAGGAATTGGCTCTTTATGCCAGGGAAAAATTAGGTATTTCAAAAGATAATCATGATTTGCTTTATAAATTAGAACGTTCAGGCATCTATATCGTGGAACGATTAATTAATGGCCAAGCTGATGCTTATAGCGCATGGTCAAAATTGGGAAGACCTTATATTGTGTTGGGAACGAATAAATCATCTGTACGTCGAAATTTTGACTTAGCTCATGAGCTAGGACATATTCTTTTACACAAATATAAAGATATGAATGAAGATGGCGATCGTTTGGAGCAAGAAGCAAATTATTTTGCATCATGTTTTTTATTGCCAAAAGAAGAGTTTTTAGTCAAATTTGAAGAGAGGGTTGGCAAGCGTGTCAGCAATCCTGATAGTTATATTTTATTGAAGTCGGATTTGAATGTTTCGATACAGGCTTTAGAGTATCGAGCTTTTAAGTTAGGATTATTGACTCCAAAGCAACATTCTTACTTTTATCGTCAAATTGCGCAAAAAGGTTACAAAATGATAGAACCTCTGGATGATCAAATTTTTGTTAAAAAACCAAGCAAAGTAAAGAGTATTCTGGACGTCGTTTTGAGTAATCATCTAGTCAGTCTAGCGACTATAATGTCTAAACAAAGTATTCGTTTACAGTTTATAAGCGAAATATTTTCAGTCGAAATGAAATTTTTTGATCAGTATCAAGAAGATAAAAGAACGGATCGATTTGATAACATCATTCCTTTGTATAAAAGAAATAATTTATAATTTAACTGTGAAATAATTTCATGAAGGACATATGGCAGAAATTGGACTTTATCAAACAAGCAGTAGCTTACCAAAAATAATCACACAAGTAGCGAGTAAGAGGAAAGGCACAAAAGGAAGTCTTTCCTTTTTCTTTTGCAGGAGAAAGGCTAGGATGCCCGTCGCCGAAGCAAACTGAATCAAGATCAGTAATTCTGTTGCGCTAAAGACGATAGCACAAGAAGCTAAAAAGAGAAAATCCCCTGCGCCCATGCGGATATCGATAAAATGAGCCACAATTCCAAGTACAAGGAAGAAGACCATGACTAGATTCCAGCCAGAGCAGGCCATTAGGATTATATGAAAAGTCATCCAGACCAGTAAGGGATATTCCTGATGGCGAAAGTCGTAGATGCCCAAGGTCAAACCAGCAGTGATTAGGATGACTTGACCCAAGGAAAGAAAGCTCCAAGACCAGGACAGAAATAGGAGCCCTAAGCCTAGTTCAAAAAGGGCATACCAGACAGGATAAGTAGCCTTGCAGTAGCGACAGCGAAAGCGATTAAAAACCTGCGAGAGAATCGGAATCAAATCTAAGGGCCGCAAGCGAGTCTGACAGGAATCACAATGACTAGCTGGAAAGATAATAGATTGCTCTGGAAAGCGGTCAATGACCAAACCAAGAAAGGAAGCGAGAATGCTCCCAACAAGAAAAAAATAAAAATCAATCATACTTATCTATTCGTAAAAAATGGGAGAAGTAGTATAATGGAGAAACATAGATAAGATGGTGAGGCAAAGATGATAATTCGTTTTGAAGAAAAGGTGAGTACAGAAAACGCTCAGCTCGTATGCAAATGGTCCAACTCTCTTGGCAAATCCTTTCAAGAACAATGGATGGGAACAATGATTCCTTTTCCCTTGACAATTCAAGTTTTGCAAGAGTTGGAAGGAATCTTTTCAATCTTTGATGGACAAGAGTTTGTGGGACTTATCCAGAAAATCAGGCTAGAAGGCAGGAATCTTCATATTGGAAGATTTTTTATCAATCCCGAGAAACAGGGGCAGGGCTTAGGTAGCCAGGTTTTCAGGAAATTTGTTAGTTTGGCCTTTGAAAATGGAGACATAGACAGTATTTCTCTAAATGTCTTCGAAGCAAATCAAGCAGCCCAGCACCTTTATCAAAAAGAAGGATTTGAAATCGTTCAAATGGTTGAAACACCTGTACGAAAATACATCATGAAAAAGAGGAGATAGAAAGCAAAAAAAGTCTTTTCCTGTTTTATGTAGATGTTTACATATGAAAATTGAAGTATTTTCAAAAGCTAATTGGAGTGATTTTATTCATGATGGGAAAAAGGGTCTGGACAAAAATGATTGAGAAATAGTTGCTAAAAAAGCGTTTGCATGATACTATATATTGAAAGGAGGTGATAAGATGGTAGAACAAAGAAAATCAATTACCATGAAAGATGTTGCTTTAGAAGCAGGAGTTAGTGTTGGAACAGTTTCACGTGTGATTAATAAAGAAAAAGGCATTAAAGAAGTAACCTTAAGGAAAGTTCAAAGGGCTATAAAAACATTGGACTATATCCCTGATAATTATGCTCGAGGTATGAAAAAGAATAGAACAGAAACTATCGCTTTGATTATTCCGAGCATATGGCATCCGTTTTTCTCGGAGTTTGCCTATCATGTTGAGAAAGAGTTATTAAAATATAATTATAAATTATTTATTTGTAACGCTGATAGCGATTCACAAAATGAAATCGAATATATCGAAATGTTGAAACAAAATAAAGTGGATGGAATTATTGGTATTACATATTCTGATATTGACAAATATATTTTATCTGATTTACCGTTTGTAAGTATAGATAGACATTTTTCGGAAAATGTATGCTATGTTACTTCAGCAAATTACAAAGGAGGACAAACTGCAGCAGAGGAACTGGTTAGAAGGGATAATAAGCACCTTGCTTTTATTGGTTCAATTAATATGTATGAGAATGAGACTATACTCAGAAGTAAAGGATTCAGAGAAAAAGCTAAGGAATTAGGAGTAGATGTCTATAATTTTGAAATGAAAGAACCTTTAATAAATCCTGAAGATCAGATAAGAGTTTTTTTGCAATCTCATAAAGAAATTGATGGTATATTTACAATAAATGATATGATGGCTCTGAGAGTTATTAGTGTTATGAAAGAACTGGGGAAAATAGCACCTGATGATTACCAGATAATTGGGTTTGATGGTTTAAAAACTTCTGTCGATCAATCTTATCTAGTGTCTACAATAGTTCAAGATATTGGTATGATGGCAAAAGAATCTGTTGCAATGATACTGAAAATGATTAAGCGGGAAGAGATTCTAGAAAAACGAATCGTAATTCCCACATATTTTTGGGGAGATAAAACAACAAAAAAAATTTAAAAAGCGCTTGACAATTAATGAAAGCGCTGTTATAATATAATCATCAAATGAAACGTTTCAAAAACAGGCTAGAAGCTTGTTTAAAAAATAAATAAAAAATGAAACGTTTCAAAAAGGAGGAAAATAATGCGTAAAGGTACAATGTTATCTGTTGTTGCGGGGCTATCGTTAGCTATACTTGCAGGTTGTAGTGGAGGAACTAACTCAAAACAAGCTAGTTCTTCAAATGATATTAAAGTCTGGGTACAATTCTCTGACGAAACCAATGAAGGAAAAGCTTGGCAAAAAGTTGTTGACAACTTTAATCAATCAGGAAAAAGTAAGTACAAAGTTGTAACTGAGTATATTCCTCGTAGTGGTAGTGGTGGAGGATATGAAGACAAGGTTAATGCTGCTATCACGACTAATAGTCTTCCAGATGTTATTACCCTTGATGGACCAAATACGGCAGCTTATGCAAAATCTAAAGTGATTACTCCGCTAGATGATTATCTAAAAGATAATAATATGGATGATGTTTTGGACAGTATTAAACAACAAGGAACTTATGATGGCAAATTCTATGCATTTGGATTTTCTGAATCGAATGTTGGTGTTTATTACAACAAAAAAATGTTCAAAGAGGCCGGAATTGCGGAATCAGAGCTTCCAACGCTAGAAAAGCCATGGACATGGGACGAATTTAATACGATTGCTAAAAAATTGAAAGATCATTATAACAAACCGGCAATTGATTTTCGTATTAATTCAAACGATGAAATGTTGCCATATGCTTATATGCCGTTGATTTGGTCAAATAATGGTTCTGTCGTAAACGAAGATGGAACAAAGGCAGAAGGATACTTCAACTCCAAAGAGAGTGTAGAAGCAGTTCAATTCATTCAAAATCTTGTAAAAGAAGGTTATACAACTGTTAGTCCAGTCGAAAAAGGTTTTGAAACAGGAGAGTATCCAATGCTTTTGAGTGGTTCTTGGACGATTGCTGACATGAATACAAACTACAAAGATATTGATTTTGGTATCCTTCCTTACCCAGTATCTAGTAAGACGAAAAAATTAGTATCCCCTTCAGGTAGTTGGCAATTAGCTGTTACGACAAAATCTGATAAAAAAGAAGCAGCATCTGAATTTGTTAAATTTGCTACAAATACAGAATCAAGTGAAATTATTAGCTTGGGGAATTCGGTCCTTCCAATTCGTAAATCTACAATTGAAAATATCAAAGATAAAGTATCCGAACCAATGCGTTTCTTGATGGAACAAAATTCAAAAACAGCTCATGCTCGCCCAGTTGTCGTAGCATATCCTCAGGTTTCTCGAGCTTTTCAACAAGCAATGCAAGATATTAGCTATTATGAAGAAAATCCAAATGTGCAAAAAGTCTTGGATACTCGTACAAAAGAAATGCAAACTGCTATTGATCAGTCACTCAAATAATCTGTAAAAAGGAAGGAGGAAGGAAAACGTTTGGAACTACCTTCCCCTTTCTTGTTAGTAGATTAGTTTGATATATATATGACTAAAGGAGATGAATATGAGTAAAGAAACTATTGTGGATACAAAAAGACGTGAAAAAATAAAAGATAACATACTAGGTTATAGTTTTTTAGCTCCAGCTTTAATTTTATTAGGTATCTTTTTGGTAATTCCAGTTGGAATGGTCATTTATTACGCTTTTACAGATTATTATTTGTTGACACCAGATGAAAGAAAATTTGTTGGATTTGAGAATTTTATTCGATTAATAAAGGATCCGATTTTCTTAAAGAGCTTCTTGAATACTTTGAAATTTGTGGTTTGGATTATTCCAGTTCAATTGGGAGCAGCCTTAGGAATGGCTTTGATTGTTAATAAAAAGCGCAAAGGGTGAATATGTTTTTTAAAGTGGCTTTTTTTGCTCCAGTTGTCATGTCCTTGGTAGTTATTTCTATTCTTTGGCTTTATCTTTTAAATCCAAATAGTGGCTTATTAAATGCTATTTTAAATAAGGTAGGTATTGCTTCTCAACCTTTCTTGACTAGTCCTAAACAAGCTATGTATGCAATTGTTTTTGTTTCTGCTTGGCAGGGTGCAGGTTATCAGATGCTTTTATTTTTAGGAGGAATGCAGAATATTCCACAAGATGTCTATGAAGCTGCTGAATTAGATGGATTCTCAAAATGGGCTCAGTTTCGTTATATCACGATGCCCCTACTAAAACCAACAGCCCTGTTTGTATTGTTAACAACTTTAATTTCTGCTTTTAAGCTAATTGTACAACCAATGGTTATGACGCAAGGTGGGCCATTAAACTCAACAATTACTATGGTGTACTATATTTATCAACAAGGTTTTACTGATCGTCTTGTAGGATATTCTAGCTCAATCGCTTTAGTATTTACAACGTTAATTGGTATGATTAGCTTAGTGCAACGTCGCGTTCTGAAGGAGGATGACTAAGATGAAACGATTTAAACCAACAACAATCTTAGAATATATTCTGTTAACGCTATTGGCAGGACTCTTCCTTTTTCCTATGGTTTGGATGGTAGTTTCAGCCATGAAGCCAGAAGCGGATGTTTATAAAAATTTGACTAGTTGGCAAGCCTTCTTACCAAGTTTAAATCCCGCTGATTGGTTTAAACCTTATCAGGAAGTATTTGAGCGCTTTAGTATTTTTACATATCTAGGGAACAGCATTTTTTATGCTGGAACGTTTGCTATTGGTTCTATTATTGTCAATGCACTGGCCGGTTTCGCTTTTGCAAAAGTCAATTTTTCAGGTAAGAAAATTTTATTTGGTTTCTTACTTGCTTTACTTATTATTCCAGTAGAAACTGTGTTAATTCCACAATTTACCATTATCAATTCCTTAGGTTTGGTCAATAATCGTCTTGCAGTTATTATTCCAGGATTGGCGAGTGTATTTAATATTTACTTATTTAGGAATTTCTTTATTGCAATTCCAGAAGAGATTCTTGAGTCTGCAAAGATGGACGGAGCAAGTATCGTTAGAATTTTCTTTAGAATTATGCTTCCAATGTCTAAACCTGCAGTTGCTACAGTTGGCGTTTTATCATTTATTTCAAGCTGGAATGATTATATTTGGCCATTGATGGTTTTGACAGATTCTTCTAAATTTTCAATGCAGGTTGCAATTACAACTATTAATACAACTCAACCAGTTTATATCAATCAGGTAATGGCTGTATTAACTATTTCAACGATTCCGTTGATTTTGGTCTATGTAGTCGCTCAGAAATATATTGTTCAAGGTCTGGGTGGTTCCGGAACTGGAATAAAATAGGATGTACTTATGATAAATAAAACATTTACAGTAGAAAAAGCCAATCGTTTTATAGCAGAAAATAAACGTCTCGTAAATACTCAATATAAGCCTGAAGAACATTTTTCAGCTGAGATTGGTTGGATCAATGATCCAAATGGATTTGTCTATTTTCGTGGAGAATACCATCTCTTTTATCAATTCTATCCTTATGATAGTGTTTGGGGACCTATGCACTGGGGTCATGCTAAAAGTAAGGACTTGGTGACTTGGGAGCACTTGCCAGTGGCACTTGCTCCTGACCAAGATTATGACCGCAATGGATGTTTCTCAGGTTCTGCCATTGTCAAGGATGATCGCCTCTGGCTCATGTACACTGGACATATCGAAGAAGAAACAGGTGTTCGTCAAGTGCAAAATATGGCATTTTCAGACGATGGGATTCACTTTGAAAAGATTGAACAAAATCCAGTTGCAACTGGAGCAGACTTGCCAGATGAGTTGATTGCTGCTGATTTCCGTGATCCAAAACTCTTTGAAAAAGATGGACGCTATTACTCCGTAGTAGCTGCCAAACACAAGGATAATGTGGGCTGTATCGTTCTACTAGGATCCGATAACCTAGTAGAATGGCGGTTCGAATCCATCTTTTTAAAAGGGGTAGAACACCAAGGCTTTATGTGGGAATGCCCAGATTACTTTGAGTTAGATGGGAAGGATTGCCTTATTATGTCACCCATGCGTTATCAGCGTGAGGGAGACTCATATCATAACATCAACTCATCGGTTTTGTTTACGGGTAAGGTAGATTGGGGAGAAAAACGTTTTATCCCAGAATCAGTTCAAGAAATTGATCATGGGCAAGACTTCTATGCGCCTCAAACATTGTTGGACGATCAAAATCGTCGTATCCTGATTGCTTGGATGCAGACATGGGGGCGTACCCTTCCAACCCATGACCAAGAACACAAGTGGGCATGTGCCATGACTTTACCTAGAATTCTAAGGTTGGAAGATGGCAAACTAAGACAATTCCCTGTTAAAAAAGGCCAATATCAAATCCAAATAGATAAAGATTGTCATTACCACTTAGGAAATGATACAGATTATCTTGAATTTGGTTATGACAGTAATGCGCAGCAAGTTTACATTGATCGTAGCCATCTTGTTCAAAAAATTCTAGGTGAAGAAGAACAGGACACTAGTCGACGGTATGTAGATATTGAAGCTAAAGAATTGGATGTTATTTTAGATAAAAATTCCATCGAGATTTTTGTCAATCAAGGCGAAGCAAGCTTGACTGCAACTTATTACTTAACAGTGCCAGCTAAGCTATCACGAATCGATTAAAAATTAAGTTATTTCTCCTAAAGAAAAAGTTCTCTTTCTAGCAAAATGGAAAGAGAACTTTTTGTGTTTTGGGTATATAAGCTTAGTTTATAGTATTTGTAAAATTGGTGTTGGATTATGATTTAAGCTAGTTTTCTAAAGAATTTGAAAAAAATTTTATTTAAGCAAAAAAACCTTGGTTCCAAGGCTTTTCCTGTTGTATTTAGATGCCCCCTACAGGGATCGAACCTGTGACCCACGGATTAAGAGTCCGCTGCTCTGCCAGCTGAGCTAAGGAGGCAAATAAAAAAGCTGTATTGGTGCCGAAACTTCACGGTTTGTATTGAACCCGCGCAATTAAGCAGGTGGGCAACTCGCTCTAACTGAAGCTGTTTCCGTGTGAGACGGCCTACATGCTGTTAGAAGACTTTTGTTTCCCTAATAATACAAAAAATAGTCGGTCAACACTTAAGTGTGAAGTCGTACACCACAGCGTTTCTATGTTTATATGATACCACTTTTTCAAAAAAAATCAAGAGGAAAGTGCAATTTTTTGAAAAGGATTTCAGATTTTTCGCAAATGGTCGATAGCTTCCTTTCTTTGAGCCAAAGCCCGTTCATATTTACCAGTATCTTCTGCTTGGAAATAGTGATGATTACGAATTTTTTCTGGCAGATAGTCTTGCTTGACCCAATTTCCAGGATAGTTGTGTGGATAGAGATAGTCTTGGGCATTCCCCAGTTCCTTGCTTCCACTGTAGTGCCCATCACGCAGGTGTCGTGGAATGGGCAAATGACCTGATGTTTTGAGGTCAGCAAGTGCCTTATCCATAGCTACATAGGCTGAGTTGGATTTTGGAGAAAGTGACAAATCAATGACGACATTGGCAATGAGAATGCGGGCTTCTGGGAAACCAATCTTTTGAGCGGCATCCAGAGCAGTCACGGTGTGAATCTGGGCTTCAGGATTGGCTAAGCCGATATCTTCATAGGCGATAACAGTCAAGCGACGAGCGAGACTGGGCAAATCACCAGCCTCAATCAAGCGGGCAGCATAGTGGAGACTGGCATCCACATCTGAGCCACGGATAGACTTTTGCAGGGCTGAGAGAACATCATAGTGACCATCTCCATCCTTATCCATAGTGATGTAGCTCCGCTGCAGGCTATTTTCCATGATGTCTAGGGTGATATGGCGAATGCCCTTGTCATTTTCAGGGGTAGAGAGAACTGCCAAATCTAGTGAGTTAAAGGCAGAGCGCAGGTCTCCGTTTGTAGAGGTTGCGATGAAATCCAGCGCATCCTCATCTAGTTCTACTGGAAAATCAAAACCACGCTCAGGGTTACTTAGAGCTATCTGAAGAGCCTCTTTGACGTCTTGGTTAGACAGAGGTTCCAACTCAAAAATTTGAACACGGCTACGAATGGCTGGAGTGACAGAAAAGAAAGGATTTTCAGTCGTAGCCCCAATCATGATGACCAGTCCACTTTCCAAGAGAGGCAAGAGGAAGTCTTGCTTGGTTTTATCTAGTCTATGAATCTCGTCTAGTAATAGGACGAGACCACCAGAGAATTTCGCCTCTTCCGCAATTTCTTGCAGTCGCTTTTTACTATCAACTGTCGCATTGAAAGTTCGAAAGGCATACTTGGTCGTTCCAGCGATGGCAGAGGCAATACTGGTTTTGCCGATTCCCGGAGGGCCATATAGAATCATGGAGGACAGGCGGTTGGCTTCCACCATGCGGCGGATGATTTTTCCAGGTCCGACCAGATGCTCCTGACCGATTACCTGGTCGATGGTTTTAGGGCGCATGCGAAGCGCGAGATTGTCTGGCATAGCAGTCCTTTCTAACGTGGATTTTCTGATGTATATGTGGTAAGATGGTAGTATCTATTTTAGCATATTTCCGAGCAATCGGGGCGATTTAAGAGTCGCATAGATAGAAAGAGGACAAAATGGCAACATATGGATTTTTAGATGTTTTAGAGGAAGAGTTGGAGAAGAACTTTCCCTTTGACTTTGAGATTAGTTGGGACAAACGCAACCACGCAGTTGAAGTGAGTTTTCTATTGGAAGCGCAAAATGCTGCAGGTGTGGAGATGGTAGATGAAGACGGAGAGGTTTCGTCAGATGACATTCTCTTTGAAGAAGCAGTTCTTTTCTACAATCCTGCCAAATCAACCGTCAATGAGGAAGACTATTTGACGGTCATCCCTTACTTGCCTAAAAAAGGCTTTTCTCGCGAATTTCTAGCTTATTTTGCTCTATTCCTCAAAGACACTGCAGAGGTTGGACTAGATGCCCTTATGGACTTTTTGGAAGACCCAGAGGCAGAAGAATTTGTCATGGAATGGAACCAAGAAGTCTTTGAAGAAGGAAAAGTCGGCTTGGAAGAGGGAGAGTTTTATCCTTATCCGAGATACTAGGAGTTGGATGGAGATTTTATGAAGAAAATTGGGATTTATTTGGTTTATGTGCTAGCTATTGTCTGTATTATGCTGGCTTTTGCTTGTGGAACAATCGCATTTGCAGAGTTGGGGTATTCCGCAGTTTTAGTCTTTACTTTTGGTTATGCCTTCGCTCTTCTAAGTATATATTTAATCTTTATTCTTCATGAGCTGGGACATGCTTTTTGTGGTTACTTGACAGGCTATCGGCTGGTGGCTTTTGGATTAGGACATTTTATTTTGACCAAAAAGTCAGGCAGGTTTCATCTTAGTAGAACAGCCATTCTGAAAAATGTTGGTGCTCAATACATTGGTTTAAAAGAGGATGAAAGCGATCAAAGAATCATCTTGATGCTTTCAGGAGGCTTGATGGTTCATCTCAGCTTGATATTATTGGCGATATTGTTTGTATTTTTGACAAGAAGCTGGTATTTTGCAGGGACTTGGATTTTTCTTAATTTGTCTTTCTTCCTAAATAACATTTTGCCAGTCGGCATCACCGATGGCGCAAAAATTTGGGAATTGCTACAACACCCTGAAAATACGAAATATGCCTACCTGATGTTGAGGCATTCTGCCCAGACCTTGCTAGCTCCTCAAGAATATGATTTAAAAGACTTTGTCATGTCTGTTGATGAGGAGGTGAGAGGGAGTTTTGCAGAAAGTGTTCAGACTCTTCAGGGGTTGGTATTCATATTGGATGATAATATAGAGCTTGCAAAGCAAGAGTTTCAGTCTGTGCTAGAGAAAACAGATAATCCAATGTCTAAAACTATTTCTCAATTATACCTTCTTCAAATTGTTCTGATAGAAGGAGATAATAAGAAAGCGGAAGAATATGCAAGTATTCGAGGGGTTAAATCCTTTTTATCTCTAAAAACAGCAGATATGCAGATCATTCAAGCTTGGTATCAATTTAAGGTAAGGAAAGATGTAGTTCAAACTCACAAGGCTATGAAGATTGCTAGACAGAAAATGAATAGCAGCCGGATGTTACGGGATGAGAAAAGCTATTATCAAAATTGGTTAGCCGAGCTGGAAAAGGAATTAACCGAAGGAGTCTAATATGGAAATAGAGATTTTTGATTTCACAGGCTGTAAGATTGCTTTGTTTTGTGGGGATAGGCTCTTGACTATCTTACGCGATGATAAGGCAAGCATTCCCTGGCCCAATATGTGGGAACTTCCAGGCGGTGGACGCGAAGGTGATGAAAGTCCTTTTGAGTGCGTGGCGCGTGAAGTTTATGAAGAACTTGGTGTTTATCTGACTGAGGATTGTCTGCTTTGGAGCAAGGTTTACCCAAGTATGCTCTATGATGGTCGGCACTCTGTCTTTATGGTTGGTCAGCTAAGTCAAGAACAGTTTGACAATATCACCTTTGGAGATGAAGGACAAGCCTATAAACTGATGAACATTGAGGAATTTTTGACATCCAGTCAAGTTGTCCCTCAGTTGCAGGAGAGATTGAGGGATTATTTGGAGGAAGAGTATGATTAGACTTGAACGAGCAGGGGCAGAGGATTTAGAAACCGTAATTGCAATTCAAAGAGCTAGTTTTAAGGCTGTTTATGATAAATACCAAGATGAATACGATCCTTATCTGGAGGACAGTGAACGAATTAAGTGGAAACTAGTCGAGCGTCCCAATAGCTATTACTACTTTGTGAAAGAAAAGGACGAAAAAATCGGATTTTTACGAGTTCAGACCAATGAAGAGTTGACGGAGGCTTGGTTGGGAACGGCAGCGATTTTGCCCCAGTATCAAGGAAAAGGTTATGGCTCTGAGGGATTGCGCTTGCTAGGAGAGGAATTTCCAACCGTTAGACAGTGGAATTTGTGTACGGTATTACAGGATGAAGGTATGGTTGCTTTCTATGAGAAGAACGGCTACCATCAAACTCATATCGAGCCTGAAAAAGAAGGTATGGATATGGTTTACATGAAAAAATTGATTGACAAATAGAAAGGATGGTTCGGTTACATTTCTAAACTGAACCCGCCCTAAACACTGTGCCAAAAAGATAAACTTCTCTTAGACACAAGCGTCTTCAGAGAATTTCCTATTTTGGATTTGTGTTTTACGGGCTTGGTATCTTAATGATGGAAACATGGCAAGAGTTAAAAGTTACAGTGAAGCGTGAGGGAGAGGAGTTGGTTTCCAATCTCTTGATCGAGCTGGGAGCGCAAGGCGTTGCGATTGAAGACAGTATGGATTATGTGGGAAATGTGGATCGCTTCGGTGAAATTTTCCCAGAGGTCGAACAACAAGAAGAAATCGTAGTGACAGCCTACTACCCTGATACGGTTGATATAGCAACGGTTGAGGCAAATTTGCAGGCTCGCTTAGCAGAATTGACAGATTTTATGGATTTGGGAGAGGTCAAAATGGGGACGACTGCCTTGGCTGAGGAAGACTGGGCAGACAACTGGAAGAAATACTATGAGCCAGCTCGTATTACACATGACTTGACCATCGTGCCGTCTTGGACAGACTATGAGGCGACTGCGGGAGAAAAAATTATCAAGCTAGACCCTGGTATGGCCTTTGGAACGGGAACCCATCCAACCACTAAGATGAGCCTCTTTGCCTTGGAGCAGGTCCTTCGTGGTGGCGAAACGGTGCTGGATGTGGGTACTGGATCAGGCGTCCTCTCCATTGCTAGCTCGCTACTTGGAGCTAAGGAAATTTTCGCCTATGACCTAGATGATGTGGCGGTTCGTGTTGCTCAGGAAAATATTGAGCTCAACCCTGGTATGGAAAATATCCATGTTGCTGCTGGAGACTTGCTTAAGGGAGTTGAGATTGAGGCAGATGTGATTGTGGCTAATATCTTGGCGGATATTCTCATTCATCTGACGGATGATGCTTATCGCTTGGTCAAGGATGAAGGCTACCTCATCATGAGTGGCATTATCAAGGACAAGTGGGATATGGTGCGCGAGTCGGCTGAGTCAGCTGGATTTTTCCTCGAAACTCACATGGTTCAAGGGGAATGGAATGCCTGTGTCTTTAAGAAAACCAAGGATATTTCCGGTGTGATTGGAGGCTAGCATGCAACAGTATTTTGTCAAAGGCAGTGCTATCTCTCCTGTCACCATCGAGGACAAGGAAACCAGCAAGCATATGTTTCAGGTTATGCGCTTGAAAGAAGATGATGAGGTGACCTTGGTCTTTGATGATGGAATTAAGCGCTTGGCGCGTGTGCTGGATGTGGAAGCCCGTCAGTTTGAGTTGGTTCAAGAATTAACTGACAATGTGGAATTACCAATCCAAGTGACCATCGCATCCGGCTTTCCCAAAGGGGACAAGCTGGAGTTTATTACTCAAAAAGTAACCGAGCTCGGAGCCAGCCAAATCTGGGCCTTTCCTGCTGATTGGTCGGTCGCCAAATGGGATGGCAAGAAATTGGGTAAAAAGGTTGAAAAACTAGAAAAAATCGCCCTTGGAGCAGCAGAGCAAAGCAAGCGTAATATGGTTCCAAGTATCAAGCTTTTCGAGAAAAAATCAGACTTTCTAGCCCAACTTGACCAATTTGACCGCGTCGTAGTGGCTTATGAAGAGTCGGCCAAAGAAGGAGAAAGCGCTGCGCTTTTACAAGCAGTCACTGGACTCGAGAAGGGAGCCAAATTGCTCTTTATATTTGGTCCAGAAGGTGGTCTTTCACCTGCAGAAATCGAAAGTTTTGAAGCTAAGGGAGCAGTCTTGGCAGGTCTTGGTCCTCGTATTTTGCGAGCAGAAACAGCACCACTTTACGCTTTAACAGCCCTTAGTGTTTTATTAGAATTAGAGAAATAAGAGGAAGAAAATGGAACAAAAACACCGTTCAGAATTTCCAGAGAAGGAACTTTGGGATTTAACAGCCCTATACCAAGACCGTGAGGATTTCTTGCGTGCAATCGAAAAGGCTCGCGAAGACATCAACCAATTTAGCCGTGATTACAAGAGTAATCTGCATACTTTTGAGGATTTTGAGAAGGCTTTTGCGGAATTGGAGCAAATCTACATTCAGATGAGCCATATTGGAAACTATGGATTTATGCCTCAGACGACAGACTATAGCAATGACGAATTTGCCAATATTGCCCAAGCTGGGATGGAATTTGAAACAGATGCCAGCGTAGCCTTGACCTTCTTTGACGATGCTCTGGTGGCAGCAGACGAGGAAGTTTTGGATCGTTTGGGAGAGTTGCCACATTTAACAGCAGCCATTCGTCAGGCCAAAATCAAAAAAGCCCACTATCTAGGGGCTGATGTGGAGAAGGCCTTGACCAATCTGGGCGAAGTTTTCTACAGTCCACAGGACATTTACACTAAGATGCGAGCTGGGGATTTTGAAATGGCTGACTTTGAAGCCCATGGCAAAACCTACAAAAACAGCTTTGTGACCTATGAGAATTTCTACCAAAACCACGAGGACGCTGAGGTTCGTGAGAAATCTTTCCGTTCCTTCTCAGAAGGACTTCGTAAGCACCAAAATACAGCTGCGGCAGCCTATTTAGCCCAAGTCAAGTCTGAAAAACTCTTGGCAGATATGAAGGGTTACGACTCAGTCTTTGATTATCTTCTAGCTGAGCAGGAAGTGGATCGTGCCATGTTTGACCGCCAGATTGACCTCATTATGCAGGACTTTGCGCCAGTTGCTCAGAGATACCTCAAGCATGTTGCCAAGGTTAATGGTCTTGAAAAGATGACTTTTGCAGACTGGAAATTGGACTTGGACAGCGCCCTGAATCCTCAAGTGACCATTGACGATGCCTATGATTTGGTCATGAAGTCGGTAGAACCTTTGGGGCAAGAATATTGTCAGGAAGTTGCTCGCTATCAAGAAGAGCGCTGGGTGGACTTCGCTGCCAATAGTGGCAAGGATTCTGGCGGATATGCGGCGGACCCATATCGCGTGCACCCTTATGTCCTCATGAGCTGGACAGGTCGTTTGAGCGATGTCTATACTTTGATTCATGAAATCGGGCATTCTGGTCAATTCATCTTTTCAGATAATCACCAGAGCTACTTCAACGCCCACATGTCGACCTACTATGTTGAAGCACCGTCAACTTTCAATGAATTGCTTTTCAGTGATTACTTGGAGCACCAGTCTGACGACCCTCGTCAAAAACGTTTCGCCCTTGCTCACCGTTTGACAGACACCTACTTCCATAATTTCATTACTCACCTTTTGGAAGCAGCCTTCCAGCGCAAGGTTTATACACTGATTGAAGAAGGGGAGACCTTCGGAGCAAGCAAACTCAACAGCATTATGAAGGAAGTCTTGACTGAGTTCTGGGGGGATGCCATTGAGATTGATGATGATGCAGCTCTGACTTGGATGCGCCAAGCTCATTATTACATGGGCTTGTATAGTTACACTTACTCAGCTGGACTTGTGATTTCGACTGCAGGTTACCTCCATCTTAAAAACTCAGAAACTGGAGCTGAAGATTGGCTCAATCTTCTCAAATCAGGTGGTAGCAAGACACCACTTGAGTCAGCTATGATTATCGGTGCTGATATTTCAACAGATAAACCACTCCGTGATACCATCCAATTCTTGTCTGACACAGTTGATCAGATCATCGCCTACAGTGCCCAGTTGGGAGAGTAAATTAAAAGAGTCTGGGACAAAAGTCTAACCTTAAATAAAAAAAGCGAACAAAACGAGTTATCTGATACTCAGAATTCTGTCTTATTCGCTTTTTTCTAATCTATCGATTTTAAAAATTTATAATAAAGAATTCCTAAAATCAAAGTTTTTTGTCCTAGCCTCTTAAATTATCCCCAAAAGCTATCTTCTTCAGCTTGATCTGAAGAGAAGAGCCAAACTTCTTTGATTTTTCCGTCTTCAATGCGGAAGAGGTCAATTCCGTTCATATTGAGTTCAGTACCATCAGCCCGTGTTCCAAGAAAAGTAACATTGGCTGCGATTAAATCCTTATTGTCAGAAACCCAATTTGTTACCACCTTAAAGGTTCCATTAGTTTTCTCAGCAAATGTAGCCAGGTGAGTTCCTAGCTTGTCCTTACCAACAACTGTACCAGATATACTATGAGTACCAGGTTGATGCCAGATAATATCGTCTGCCATCGTTTCAAAGACACCAGGAAAGTCACCAGCAATTAAAGCTTGGTTATAAGCGTTGAAAATTTCTAAGTTTGTTGACATATCTATTCTCCATTTCTTTTTTATGATATAATTGTAACAGTTACAAACAAAAAACAAGTAGACACTTTTTCGATAGCTGGTATCAAAAATAGTACTATTATTGATACTAAAAGATAAATTTTTTTAAAAAAATAGAAAGAAGATATTTTATGACAAATAAAGTGAGTGAGTATGGTATTTGTCCATTTGCGACAACGCAGAGGGTTTTAACGGGGAAATGGGCACTGGTAATCATTTATCAGTTGAGTACGGGTACCAAACGATTTAAAGAATTACAGAGATTGTTGCCTGGGATTACTCAAACTATTTTGACCCGTCATCTCCGTCAATTAGAAAAGGATAAGATTGTTCAACGAAAGGTCTATGCCGAAGTTCCCCCACGAGTTGAGTACAGCTTAACTGAAATGGGGCAGGAATTCAGAGTTGTTTTAGATGCTGTCGAGAAATGGGGTCTGGATTATATCAAGTTGCTAAAAATGTAGAGGTATTGACCATGTATCAAGAGTTACTTAGGAAAATAACAGAAGAAAAACCAAGTTATGACCAGGAAGAAATCCAATGGTTGCTTGATCATTTGGGAGATCCTTCTCCAGAAATTCGCGATGACCTTGTTTTTACAAGCTTTGCTAGGGGGATTCAGGAAGAGCTATTTACACAGGAACAATTTCATTTCATTGCTGAAGGGATTTCATCTGATGGAGGGTTAGATAAAGATATTGATAAGGTAGGCCTGTCAACACTTGAACGTTCTTTTAGGGCGCTTATTTATGCAAATCTCTTGTCTGCAGATGCCAACCAGCTATCGATTTTTTATCAGGAATTAAATGCAGGAATTCGTAATGTCCTTTTAAATCAAGGTTTGTATTATCTTTCAAAAGAAAAGGATACAAGGGGTTTTTCAAGTCAGTATGGTTGGGTTCACACTTTTGCACATGGAGCCGATTTACTGACAGAGGTGGTTTGTCATCCAGACTTTCCTAAAAACAGAGTTCATGAAGTATTTGACATACTTGGTCCATTATTTAAAAGAATTCCCATTAGTTTTACAGATGATGAAGATTGGCGTTTAGCAAGAGTGATCTATGAACCTATTTTACAAGGGAAGTTGGAGCAAGAGCAAGTAGCTTCTTGGATAAAAGCTGTTGACTTTCCTATAGAAGAAAGGGAAGATTTTTATAAATTTTCCAACTTCAGATCCTGTCTGTTGGAAGTCTATGTCCAACTTGACCAGAGAAATAGTTTACAAGATGACTTGAAAGAAGCCATCCAGTCTTTTCAATACTAGGGATAAGCTAATATTATTTATTGAAAGAGTTTCTATTGTATCCTCCTAACTAATAATGAAAACTAATAAAAGAGGTTGAATCATTTTCCAACCTCTTTTTGTGTATCTTAATGGAATTGCATACCACCATCAACGATAATGGTTTGTCCTGTAATGTAGTTTGAATCTGGTCCTGCAAGGAAGCTGACAGCAGCAGCCACATCTTCTGGTTCAGATAGACGTTTTAGGGTAATATCTTTTGCAAATGTCTGCATACCCCACTCGTCATCTTTTCCTGCATTTTTACCAACTTCATGAGCGATGTCGTACATCATTGGTGTTTTCACAATACCTGGTGCGTAGGCGTTAACAGTGATTCCTGAGTCTGCTAGATCACGTGCTAATGTTTGCGTAATTCCACGAACAGCAAATTTGGTTCCACCATAAACGGTTAGATTTGGGTTACCGACTACACCTGCTTGAGAGGTTGCGTTGATAATTTTACCTCCGTGGCCAAGTGCTTTAAATTGCGCTTGTGCAGCTTGTGAACCCCAAATGACACCACCAACGTTGATACCGAAAGTGCGTGTAAATTGTTCCTCAGTAATTGTATCAAGAGGAGTAGTTGGAGCAACACCAGCGTTATTTACGACAACATTCAAATCACCAAAATGGTCAACAACCTTTTGAAATGCTTGTGCAACTTCGGCCTGTTTCGAAACATCGGCCACGACAGCAAAGGCATTTTCAGCTGATAATTCGGCAACAGCTTTTTCAGCTGTTTCGGGATTGTAGTCTAAGACTCCTACCTTAAAGCCATCTTGAACCAATCGTTTTGCGATTGCAAAACCGATTCCTTGACCTGCACCTGTGACAATAGCAACTTTAGACATATGCTTCCTCCTTGGTATCCACGATACCATTCAAACGTTCATAAAAGAACAGCAAAGTTGTAAAAATTAGTTCAAATTAGGGAATGAATAACTAATTAGAACTATATTGACATTATATAACTTTGGAAAAAATGTTTCAAATAAATGCTACCGTTTTTATAGAATTCTATCCTGAAAATTTCCAATCAATTTTCTTGAAACCCTTTCTTTCTTTTGATAGACTAATATCTAGTTTTTGAAAAAAGGAGAAAGAAAATGAAAAAAATTGTTGCTGAGTTAATCGGTACGTTCATGCTTGTGTTCGTTGGGACGGGAGCTGTTGTTTTTGGAAATGGTCTTGATGGCCTTGGTCACCTAGGGATTGCCTTTGCCTTTGGTCTGGCAATCGTAGTTGCAGCCTACTCAATCGGAACTGTTTCAGGTGCCCACTTGAACCCAGCTGTTTCGATTGCTATGTTTGTCAATAAACGTTTGTCATCTTCGGAGCTTGTCAACTACATCTTTGGACAAGTAGTTGGAGCTTTCCTTGCGTCAGCTGCGGTCTTCTTCCTCTTGGCTAACTCAGGGATGTCAACTGCAAGTCTTGGTGAAAATGCCTTGGCAAACGGTGTTACTGTCTTTGGTGGTTTCTTGTTTGAAGTTATCGCAACTTTCTTGTTTGTCTTGGTTATCATGACTGTGACTTCAGAAAGCAAGGGAAATGGCGCGATTGCTGGTTTGGTAATCGGTTTGTCCTTGATGGCGATGATTCTTGTGGGATTGAACATTACTGGGCTTTCAGTAAACCCAGCTCGTAGCTTGGCACCAGCTGTCTTGGTAGGTGGCGCAGCCCTTCAACAAGTATGGATTTTCATCCTTGCACCAATTGTTGGTGGAGTTCTTGCAGCCCTTGTTGCTAAAAACTTCCTTGGAACAGAAGAATAATTGAAACTCAAAAAGCCTTGCTCCTCATCTTGAGGAACAGGGCTTTTTCGTATGATACTCTTCGAAAATCTCTTCAAACCACGTCAGCTTCTATCTGCAACCTCAAAGCTGTGCTTTGAGCAGCCTGTGGCTAGCTTCCTAGTTTGCTTTTTGATTTTCATTGAGTATGAGTTTAACGGTTGTCAATTTTCTCTGGATAAAGGTCGTGTTGGAAGAGGCGTTGTTCTGCCAAGCCTTCATACTTAGTTCCTGGCTTACCGTAGTTGTAGTAGGGGTCGATTGAGATACCACCGCGCGGAGTGAATTTTCCCCAAACCTCCAAATAGCGAGGGTCTAGCAAGTTGACCAAGTCCTTCCCGATGGTGTTGATACAGTTTTCGTGGAAATCTCCGTGATTTCGGTAACTAAAGAGGTAGAGTTTTAGGGATTTTGACTCGACACAGAGCTTGTCAGGAATGTAGGAAATATAAATCGTCGCAAAGTCTGGCTGAGCAGTGATTGGGCAAAGTGAGGTAAATTCAGGACAGTTAAATTTGATGAAATAGTCATTTTCCACATGACGATTGTCAAAGGATTCGAGGACTTCTGGTTGGTACTCGAAAATGTAGTTGGTTTCTTTGTTGCCTAGTAGGCTGAGGTTTTTCATTTCTTCTTGTTGTGACATGATTTTTTCTTTCTAATCTTAAACACCACGTTGGTTATCGTAGAGGAGGGTATGGAGTTGAGGAAGGACGCGGACATTGCCCCAGCTATCATCAGCGGCGATGAGTTCCCAAAGTTCTTTGAGGCGGTCCAGTTGGTCTTGGACAATATTGCCTGTAGCTTTGGGCTCAGGATTTCCAGCTGATAAGAAAAGGACATCTGGTTGATAGCGCTCTTGAATCCCTTTGGCAAAGGCTAAATCGGCATCATCAAAGACAGGGATTTTAAAGGTGACCTTATCTGGATCGAGTTGGGAAACGATAAAGTCCAAGGTCTCAAAGTTGACTTCCATCTTGGATGAAGGAGGTTTGGGACTCAGGGTGACTTGGTCGATGTCTTTTAACCAATTTTGCCAGCGAGAGCCCTGGGTTTCAACAGCCAGAGTGACACCGCGTTCCTTGAGTTTGGTGACCAGCTCGGCCATGTTGGCTGCTAGGATAGCAGGATTTCCCCCAGATAGGGTTACATAGTCGTAGCTTCCTAGTTTATCTAAGGCAGCAATGACCTCATCAGCTGTCATGCGAGTTGGTTTTTCAGAGCCGTCCCAAGTGAAGGCAGAGTCGCACCAGTCGCAATGATAGTCGCAACCTGCAGTGCGAACAAACATGGTTTTCTGCCCAATAGCACGGCCTTCTCCTTGAAAAGTTGGGCCGAAAATTTCCAGAACTGGTAGTTTGAGGACACATTCCCTAGTCATCTAACCACTCCCGTCTAAACTCTGCAAAGGCAGTCGGAGTTTCATAGAGGCGAACATATTCCAAACGGAGACCGCGCTCATCTGGCAACTCTTGGTTCATGGTTTGGAAAATCCAGTAAACCATATTTTCAGCAGTTGTGTTCATATAGGGAAGAGTTTCATTGAGATAGCGATGATCCAAGTGGGGCTCTAAGTAGTTCTTGTAGATGGCTTTGATGTCTCCAAAATCGTAGGTCATGCCACGTTCATCTAAAAATCCACTGACAGCAATCTGCAGATGATAGGTGTGGCCATGCAGGGATTTGCATTTTCCCTCATAGTGAAAGAGGTGGTGAGCAGCATCAAAGGTAAATTCTTTGGAGACTAGAGTCCGATAAGGATTGTAGACAAGAGACTCTCCGGTTTCCTGTTTGATTTCTTTGGGTGCAAAAAACATTAGGCTTCTCCTTTCTGTGAGAGATAAACATCTAACCCATGTTGACGTAGATGGCAGGCTGGGCAATCTCCACAGCCACTTCCGATAATCCCGTTGTAGCAGGTTAAGGTCTTTTCACGAACATAGTCAAAGGCACCGAGTTGGTCAGCTAACTCCCAAGTTTCAGCCTTGTCCAGCCACATGAGAGGTGTTTGGATAACGAAGTCGTAATCCATGGCAAGGTTGAGGGTAACATTAAGGGATTTGACAAAGACATCCCGACAATCAGGGTAGCCTGAAAAATCTGTCTCGCAGACACCTGTCACGATGTCTTTAATGCCACGTTGCTTAGCAAGAACAGCCGCAAAGGATAGAAAGAGGTGGTTGCGACCATCAACGAAGGTATTGGGAACCTCTCCCTCTTTTTGCTCAATTTCCAGATCAGAGGTCAAGGCATTTTCAGTGATTTGTCCCAGCAGAGACATATCTAGGATGTGATGACGAATGCCTTGTTCCTTGGCGATTTCTTGGGCAACTTGAATTTCAAGATGATGGCGTTGGCCGTAGGCAAAGGTAACGGCTTCAACAGTTTCATAGTGTTCTTTAGCCCAAAAGAGGCAGGTTGTAGAATCTTGACCGCTACTAAAGACGACCAAGGCTGATTGACGTTTCATAGTACTCCTTCCAAAATGGGAAATGTTCAGAGCACGCAAAAAGCTCCCATGAGGGAGCTAAAAAATACCAAGTCAAGGTTTTTTTTAGCGATGGCGTGTCCCAAACATCGTAATATTCTACATACAGTCTAGCATATTTTTTGAAAAATGGCAAAGGGCAAGAAAAAAGAGACCAAAGCAAGTACTTGGTCTCTAATGTGATTAGCTCAATTCAGCAACGATGGCCTTGATTTGTTCTGCTGTGTGAACACCAGCAACTTGTTTGACAACTTGGCCGTCTTTTTTGAAGAGAAGAGTTGGGATAGACATGATTCCAAAAGCACGAGCTGTGTTTGGATTTTCATCCACGTCCATTTTAACGATTTTCAAGACATCTTCTGAAAGTTCTTCAGACAATTTATCCAAGATTGGACCTTGCATACGACATGGACCACACCAAGTTGCCCAGAAGTCTACCAAGACCAAACCGTCTTTTGTTTCTTGTTCGAATGTTGTATCTGTAATTGCTTTTGCCATTGTATTTCTCCTTTTTTTAGTTATATTGGCTTAAATCTTGTTTCTTGAGATAGAAGAAGATATCTCCATAAGTTCCATGGTAGTCCAAATCATGACCGTTATAGGTTAATTTTTGGACAGGGTAGTAGTCTGCGACGCCGATAAGGCAAGCTTGTTGCGAACGATCAAAGTCTTCATAAGAATCGAAGGTTACAGTTCTTTCATTCTTGCTGGCATCTAAATAGGTGATTTCAATCATGTTTAAAACTCCTTTGTTTGATGATGACTTTATTTTACTCCTTGTAGAAGAGAATGTCAATAAAAATGATTGCGCACGCAACTTTTTTCTAAAATCATCTCAAATCAAGAAATCCAAACCAGTTTCCAAGCTTGCTTCGACAGCCTTTTGTAGAGAGGCCAGTGTTTTTTGCCCATCACTTGTCAGGCAGATAAAACTAGAGCGTCTATCTTGATGGCAACACATGCGACTGAGTAGACCGCAATTTTTAGCTTCCAAGCGAGCCACCATCCGAGAAACTGCGCTCGGGCTCAGATGAAGCTTATCTGGCAGGTCAATCTGGCGTAGAGATTTTTCTTCAGCCAAGTCCAGATAGTAGAGCAGGTAAAACTCTTTCAAGGTCAGACTTTGCTCGCTCTTCTGGGCAATGGTCTCTTCCAAGAGACTTTCAATTTCTTTCTGACGCCGATTGAAGTCAAACCATTTTTCCAAATAGGTCATAGTATCTCCTTTCTTTTTAGAGTTGTAAATAGAAGAAAGTCCATTTACGGACAGTCTCTGCATCACAAGATGATTGCGCATGCAATGATTATACTACTTTTCAAGAATGCTGGCAAGCTCTGTTTTTTAGTGGTTTTCTTTTTTACTGTCCATATTTTTGGTAAAAATCAACTTTTACTTGGATGAAAGTTTTGGCTTCGCGTAGAAGCTGAAGAAGGGTGGCGCGGGTTTCAAATTCGTCTCTTGTTTTGGGCAGACTGCGGTTGCGAAAGACTTCTAGATAGCGTTCAATTTCATCTAGTAAATCAGAAGCAGGATTGGTCTGACTCAGTTGACCGGCAATTTTTGAAAAGAGTTGGGCCAAAATCAGGCTCTCACTGGCAGCTAGGTGGCAGGTGTTGATTTGTTGGGCCATATTTCGCAGGATACGACTTTGTCGCTGTCTCATCTCAAAGTAGTGGATATGGTAGTCGGTTTGGTGAAAGAGGTGGTCAGAGTGATCCAAATAGACCAGTCTGAGGGCTTCTTCCAAAAGGGTGTCTAATTCTGCTACCAGCTGTGCTCGGTTGCGTCCGTCCCCTCTGGATAAATAGTATTTGAAGCGCTGGAGGATATCTTTTAACTTTTCTTCTACCAATGTGTGGTAGTGCTGGATTTCCTCTTCTAGTGAAGGCATGTAGAGATTAACAAGTAAGGCAAATCCTGTACCGATAGCAAAGAGAAGGAGTTCATTGACTAGAAGGTCTGGAGAGGTTGACTCTTGTACCAAGAGATGGCTAACCAAAACAGTGCTTGGTGTGATGCCAATTTCCCAGCCCATCTTGTAGGCTAGAGGCACATAGAAGGCAAGATAGAGGCCAAGGCTCCAGATATGAAATCCGCTCAAGTGAAAAGCTAGAACACCGATAGCCAGAGCCAGAAGCATGGAAAAGAGTCGATTGCGAGCCAGTTTTAAAGTAGTTCTACGCGTATCAGATAGGCTCAAGAGGGCGATAATTCCAGCCGAAACTGCTGAGGAAAGATTGAGAAAATAAGCAAGAAGGCAGGCAAGGCAGGTAGCTAAGATGAGCTTGGTCGTACGTTGGCTAATAGACATAAGAATTTCCTAATAAGTTAGCATAAAAGCGTAAAAGACAAGACCTGAGCAGGCTTGTCTTTATGAGTTATTTTTTACGGGCTGCTGCGTATTCGGCAACGGCAGTAAAGAGGACATCTGTAGAAGAGTTAAGGGCTGTTTCACATGAGTCTTGGATGACACCAATCACAAATCCAACCCCAACAACTTGCATGGCAATATCGTTAGAAATACCGAAAAGGCTACAAGCAACTGGGATAAGAAGGAGGGAACCTCCGGCAATACCTGAAGCACCGCAGGCTGAGATAGCTGCTACCACACTGAGGACAAAGGCTGTAGCAAAGTCAACAGGAATTCCAAGAGTGTTAACTGCAGCAAGGGTCAAAACGTTAATGGTAATCGCTGCTCCAGCCATATTGATAGTAGAACCAAGTGGGATAGAAACAGAATAGGTATCTGGGTTTAGCCCAAGGTCATGGCAGAGTTTCATGTTGACAGGAATGTTAGCCGCAGAACTACGAGTGAAGAAGGCTGTCACACCGCTGACACGGAGGCAGTTCCAAACTAGAGGGTAAGGATTGCGTCTCATAAAGAAGAAGGCAATCAAGGGGTTGACCACAAGGGCAACAAAAAGCATAGTCGTTACTAATAGAACCAATAAAATACCGTAGTTGGCAAGGCTTCCGATTCCCTTGTCAGAGATGGTTTTGAAGACAAGACCAAGGATACCAAATGGGGCTAGGTTAATGATCCATTCGACAATTTTAGAAGTCACGTCAGCGATAGTTTTTAGTAATTCTTTACTATTTTTGCTGGCTTCTCTCATGGCAATCCCGAAAACAACTGCCCAAGATAGGATACCGATGTAGTTGGCAGTAATGAGGGCATTGACGGGGTTGTCAACCAGTTTGAGCAAGAGGTTGCTGAGGACCTGCCCAATCCCATCTGGTGGTGCAATTTCAGTATTGGCACTATTTAGGGTAATTTCAATAGGGACGATGAAACTAGCTAGTACAGCTACAAGAGCAGCAGCAAAAGTCCCTAGGATATACAAGAAAATAACAGTTTTCATATTGCTATCTTGCCCCTTTTGATGTTGGGAAAGGGCATTGGCAACGAGGGCAAAGACTAGGATAGGAGCAATAGCTTTTAGACCTCCGACGAATAAATCCCCGAGTAGCCCAATTCCTGAGAGATTAGGAAGGGTCAGTCCTAGGATTCCCCCACAAAGCATACCAATCAAGATACGCTTGACAAGGCTTGCCTTATTCCAAGCATGAATGATTCTTTTCATAATAATCTCCTTTTTGTGTAGTGATTATGATTATAGTATAAATGATAGACAAAATCAAGAATTTTCTGTCTATTTTTTGAATATTTATGGAGAATGAGACTGATGAAAATATGGTATAATGAAATGAAGGAGTTTTATATGCAAAAATTTATTCAAGCTTATATTGAAAAGCTAGATGTGACAACCATTATCGAGAATATTCTAACCAAGATCATTTCTCTTTTACTGCTTTTGATTGTATTTTATATTGCTAAAAAAATGCTTCATACCATGGTGCAGAGAATTGTTAAACCTTCTCTAAAAATGTCTCATCATGATGTCGGACGCCAAAAGACTATTGCGCGTTTACTAGAAAATGTGTTTAATTATACGCTATATTTCTTTTTACTCTACTGTATTTTATCGATTTTAGGTTTGCCAGTTTCTAGTTTGCTGGCAGGTGCTGGTATCGCTGGGGTGGCCATTGGGATGGGAGCCCAAGGCTTTCTATCTGATGTCATCAATGGCTTTTTCATCCTCTTTGAACGTCAACTGGATGTGGGAGATGAGGTTGTTCTGACAAATGGTCCTATTACTGTATCGGGCAAGGTTGTCAGTGTGGGAATTCGTACGACCCAGCTTCGTAGCGAGGAGCAAGCCCTTCACTTTGTCCCTAACCGAAATATCACGGTTGTTAGCAATTTCTCACGCACAGACTAGACCTGTTATTTTAAGTAATTTGTGGTACAATAGAAAGAGTTTAATAAAGGAGAAAAAAAGATGGTTTTAGAAAAGCAGTTGGGCAATGGTTGTACCTGGATAGACCTTGATGTGGATAAGATTAAAAATATGGAAGATCTTTCTGACATCTATGGATTGGACAAGGAAACCATTGAGTATGCTCTGGATAGAAATGAACGAGCTCATATGGATTATAACCGTGAAACGGAGACGGTAACCTTTATTTATAATGTTCTTGATTTAGAAAAAGACAAAGAATATTATGAAGCGATTCCGATGACCTTTATCGTTGAAAAACAACGAATGATTACCATCAGCAACCATAAGAATGCTTATGTCATTGATCAGATGTCAGCTTATCTGGATAGCCATGAGTCGCTTTCTATTTACAAGTTTCTCTTTTCTGGTTTAGAGATTATCAGTAACGCTTATTATCCTGTCATTGAAGAGATGGATAAAAGTAAGGACGAAATTAGTGCCTTGCTACGTCAAACTACAACAAAGAAAAATCTCTTCGCCCTCTCTGACTTGGAGACTGGTATGGTTTACTTGACAGCAGCAGCAAAACAAAATCGACTCCTCTTGGAACATATCCAGGGCCATGCTCTTTATCGGAGATTTAATGATGTCGAACGAGAGCAGTTTGATGATGCCATGATTGAAGCCCATCAGTTGGTGTCTATGACAGACTTGATTTCTCAAGTCTTGCAACAACTCTCAGCTTCTTACAACAACATCCTAAACAATAACTTGAATGATAGTTTGTCAATTTTGACTATTATCTCCGTCTTACTAGCAGTACTTGCGGTTATTACAGGTTTCTTCGGAATGAATGTTCCTCTACCATTTACAGAAGAGCCAAATGCTTGGATTTATATCTTAATGACTAGCTTGATTTTATGGGTGGCCTTATCTCAATGGCTGAAGAAAATTACTAGAAAATAAAAGAAAAGGAGCCAAAATGGTGATTGAAAACTACATGCCAGACTTTGCTGTGGAAGCAGTCTATGATCTGACAGTCCCAAGCCTGCAGGCGCAGGGAATCAAGGCTGTTTTGGTCGATTTGGACAATACCCTCATTGCTTGGAATAATCCTGACGGGACGCCAGAGATGAAGCAATGGCTACATGATCTTCGGGACGCGGGCATTCGCATTATCGTGGTCTCAAATAATACCAAAAAACGAGTTCAACGCGCAGTTGAGAAATTTGGGATTGATTACGTTTATTGGGCTCTGAAGCCCTTCACATTTGGAATTGACCGTGCCATGAAGGAATTCCACTATGAGAAAAGTGAAGTGGTCATGGTTGGCGACCAGCTCATGACAGATATTCGAGCAGCCCACCGTGCAGGTATTCGCTCAATCTTGGTCAAGCCCCTGGTTCAACACGACTCTATCAAGACGCAGATTAACCGAGCTCGTGAGCGCCGTGTGATGCGAAAAATCACTGAAAAGTACGGACCGATTACATATAAAAAAGGAATTTAACTATGGAAGAAATTCTCTGTATTGGTTGTGGAGCAACCATTCAGACGACAGACAAGGCTGGTCTTGGCTTTACCCCCCAGTCGGCACTTGAAAAAGGTTTGGAAACTGGCGAAGTCTATTGCCAACGCTGTTTCCGTCTCCGCCACTACAATGAAATCACGGATGTCCAGTTGACGGACGATGATTTCCTCAAGCTCTTGCACGAGGTGGGAGACAGTGATGCTTTAGTGGTCAATGTCATTGATATCTTTGATTTTAATGGCTCTGTTATCCCAGGCTTGCCACGTTTTGTCTCGGGTAATGATGTCCTCTTGGTGGGAAATAAAAAAGATATCTTGCCCAAGTCTGTTAAACCAGGCAAGATTAGCCAGTGGCTCATGGAGCGTGCCCACGAAGAAGGCCTTCGTCCAGTCGATGTTGTCCTAACTTCAGCACAAAACAAACATGCCATTAAGGAAGTCATTGACAAGATTGAACACTACCGTAAGGGCCGTGATGTCTATGTGGTCGGTGTGACCAACGTTGGAAAATCAACCCTTATCAATGCTATTATCCAAGAAATCACGGGTGACCAAAATGTCATTACGACTTCGCGCTTCCCAGGGACAACCTTGGACAAGATTGAGATTCCGCTTGACGACGGATCTTATATTTATGATACGCCGGGAATCATTCGCCGTCACCAGATGGCCCACTACTTGACGGCCAAAAACCTCAAGTATGTCAGCCCTAAAAAGGAAATCAAGCCTAAGACCTATCAGCTCAATCCTGAACAAACCCTGTTTCTAGGCGGTCTAGGACGCTTTGACTTCATTGCGGGTGAAAAGCAAGGTTTCACAGCCTTCTTTGACAATGAACTCAAATTGCATCGTACCAAGCTAGAAGGAGCTAGTGCTTTCTACGATAAGCATCTCGGAACACTTTTGACACCACCAAATAGCAAGGAAAAAGAAGATTTCCCAAGGCTAGTCCAGCATGTATTTAACATTAAGGAAAAGACAGATTTAGTCATCTCTGGACTCGGCTGGATCCGCGTAACAGGTACAGCCAAAGTCGCCGTCTGGGCACCAGAAGGCGTCGCCGTCGTCACACGAAAAGCAATTATTTAAAATAAAATCACTGAGCGAACAAAGTGAGCTCATACAAAGATAGTTATTGCTGTGGTGTCTTGCCAATCGATAGATTGGCAAGGGGCGCAATTGAGACCAAGGCTCAAT
This sequence comes from Streptococcus sp. 4094, assembly GCF_013277125.1. Taxonomy (NCBI): domain Bacteria; kingdom Bacillati; phylum Bacillota; class Bacilli; order Lactobacillales; family Streptococcaceae; genus Streptococcus; species Streptococcus sp. 4094. The sequence goes on from NZ_VMMI01000008.1 coordinate 88,158, forward strand.
TGTGAGGTCAGGAAATCCATTTTTCAAAGATGAGATCTTTGGAAAATTAGTTCCGACCGTCCCTCACCACCTAAAATAACTATCAAAAAACAAGGAAGAAAATTATGTCATTAACATCAAAACAACGTGCCTTCCTCAACAGTCAGGCACACACCCTCAAACCCATCATCCAAATCGGGAAAAATGGACTGAACGACCAAATCAAAACCAGCGTCCGTCAAGCTCTTGATGCCCGCGAATTGATTAAAGTAACGCTCTTGCAAAATACAGATGAAAATATCCACGAAGTAGCTGAAATTTTGGAAGAAGAAATCGGTGTGGATACTGTCCAAAAAATCGGACGCATCTTGATTTTGTTTAAACAATCCAGCAAGAAAGAGAATCGCAAGATTTCTAAAAAAGTCAAAGAAATTTGACCCCCATACTCCAAACAACTGTTTTTACAGAGAAATAAAGGAGACTAGCCTATGGCAATCGAATTATTGACTCCCTTTACCAAGGTAGAGTTGGAGCCAGAAATCAAGGAGAAAAAACGCAAACAAGTCGGGATTTTAGGTGGGAATTTTAACCCTGTTCACAATGCCCATCTGATTGTTGCTGACCAAGTACGCCAGCAGTTAGGACTGGATCAAGTCTTGCTCATGCCTGAATACCAACCCCCTCACGTAGATAAAAAAGAAACCATCCCTGAGCACCATCGTCTCAAGATGCTTGAATTGGCGATTGAGGGGATTGAAGGCCTAGCCATTGAAACCATCGAGTTGGAGCGTAAGGGTATTTCCTACACCTACGACACCATGAAAATCTTGACAGAGCAACATCCTGACACGGATTACTACTTCATTATCGGGGCAGATATGGTGGACTATCTGCCTAAGTGGTACCGAATTGATGAACTGGTAGATATGGTTCAGTTTGTGGGAGTTCAGCGCCCACGCTACAAGGCAGGGACTTCCTATCCAGTTATCTGGGTGGATGTGCCTCTCATGGATATCTCGTCCAGCATGGTGCGTGACTTCCTTGCCCAAGGTCGGAAACCCAACTTTCTCCTGCCTCAGCCTGTACTAGACTACATCGAGAAGGAGGGGCTTTACTGATGGCCTATCAAGACTATATCAACTGCTCTCGTGAGGTTTTGTTGGAAAAAATGGCAGAGCTTCTACCCGAAAAACGCTTAACCCATTGCTTGGGTGTGGAGCGTGCAGCCATAGAACTGGCTCAGCGATTTGGAGTCGATACTGAGAAAGCAGGACTAGCAGGCCTTCTTCATGACTATGCTAAAAAGTTGTTAGATCAGGAATTTCTGAATTTGATTGACCGTTATCAGCTGGATCTTGACCTCAAAAACTGGGGCAATAATGTCTGGCATGGCATGGTTGGAATTTACAAGATTCAGGAAGATTTGGATTTGCATGATTCAGAAATCCTGCGAGCCATTGAAATCCATACAGTCGGTGCTGGTCAGATGACAGACCTAGATAAAGTCATCTACGTCGCAGACTACATAGAGCACAATCGTGCCTTTCCAGGTGTGGATGTGGCGCGTGAAATTGCTGAGCTATCGCTCAATAAGGCGGTAGCCTACGAAACAGCTCGTACCGTGGAGCATCTAGCTCATCAGGGATTCCCCATCTATCCCCAAACCCTTGAAACCTATAACGCCTTTGTGCACTATTTGAAAGAGGACTAAATGAACGAAAAAGAATTACTAGAACTAGTCGTGAAAGCGGCTGATGAGAAACGTGCGGAGGATATCCTCGCACTTGATGTACAAGATTTGACCAGTGTGACAGACTATTTTGTTATTATTAGCTCGATGAATAGCCGTCAGTTGGACGCTATCGCTGACAATATCCGTGAAAAAGTAGCTGATGCAGGCTTTAAAGGTAGCCATATCGAAGGTGATGCAGCTGGAGGCTGGGTCCTACTAGACCTCGGCACTGTCGTTGTGCATGTCTTTTCAGAAGAAATGCGTGCCCACTATAACCTAGAAAAATTATGGCATGAGGCGGATTCAGTAGATATTTCAGAAGCTCTTGCCTAGAAGATGAACTCAGTTGTAGTCAACTGGGTTTCTTTGCTTATTTTAGAAGGAAATTGATAGAAAGGTGAGGGCTAGTGGTGTTTGCCATGGAGGCTCTGAGTATCATGATTATGGCAACTTATGAAACTTTTGCGGCGGTCTATGATGCAGTCATGGATGACAGTTTATATGACAAATGGACTGATTTTTCGCTGCGTCATTTGCCAAAAACTAAGGAGAGAAAGAAACTCTTGGAATTGGCTTGTGGGACGGGAATTCAATCAGTGCGCTTCTCTCAGGCTGGTTTTGATGTGACTGGACTTGATTTGAGCGCGGATATGCTGGGGATTGCGGAGAAGAGAGCTTCTTCAGCCAAACAAAAGATTGATTTTATGGAAGGCAATATGCTGGATTTGTCTAAGGCAGGTCAATACGACTTTGTCACTTGTTATTCGGACTCTATCTGCTATATGCAGGATGAGGTGGAAGTAGGGGACGTCTTTAAGGAAGTGTACAATGCGCTTAATGAAGACGGAGTTTTCATCTTTGATGTGCACTCGACCTACCAGACAGATGAAGTATTCCCTGCCTATTCCTATCATGAAAATGCGGAAGATTTCGCCATGCTCTGGGATACCTACGAGGATGCAGCACCTCACTCCATCGTCCATGAGCTGACTTTCTTTATCAAGGAGGCAGACGGTTCCTTTAGTCGCCACGATGAAGTGCATGAGGAGCGTACATACGAAGTCTTGACCTATGATATCTTGCTGGAGCAGGCTGGGTTTAAGTCTTTCAAACTCTATGCAGACTTTGAGGACAAGGAGCCAACAGAAACCAGTACCCGTTGGTTTTTTGTGGCGCAGAAGTAGGAGATTAGCATGATAAAAGGACTAGTTTGGCTGTTAGTATTTATATTAATTTATTTTGCTGCTTATTGTATAAAATTTAGAGATAGTATTAGATTTAAATCAATTGCTGTTAGTAAAGCTGAGTTTCAGAGTGATATTGATTTCTTTCGTGAACATATATCTTTTAAAAGTTGGGAAAAAGGAATAAAATCGATTTTCTGGATTTTAATAGCAAGTGTTATTGTTGTATTTGTATTGACGTTACATCTGTTACTATTAGTTTTAAAAATACCATTATTATTTTTGAAGAAGATTGTAATTTATGAAACTGATAATAAGTTTGAATTTTTTAAATATGTCATACTTCCTATGAGTTTGGCGTATTTATTTATAGGGTATTCCAAAACTGTGAATATAAGTGATACATCTGTAAATATGATAATTTGTTTTGGAGATAAAATTATAAAATTGATCAGTGAATATTCAATTATTCCAAACGCTTTGTTTTCCATTTTAGTTGTATGTTATGTGATCAAATTGTCATTAAAAAACGATACAGATTTTATTAAAGAATTGTTTGAGTATTTTTTGATCTGGATTAAAATTATTATAGTTGCATTACTATTTATTTTAATCGGTGGATCTTATGTTCTCCTTTTAGACGAAATAAAAAATTCTAGTTCTAATTTAGATCCATATACGATTATACCGATATTTATTGCTAGTTGTATTGTCACATCCAAGATAATTGTTAGATTAATAGTTGTTAAAAGTAATAATGTGTCAATGAAGGCTAAACGATACCCCTATAGAACAAAAAGGAAATATAGACGTAGGAGATTAGCATGACCATCACAGGTATTATCGCGGAGTTCAATCCTTTTCATAATGGGCATAAATACCTGCTGGATCAGGCTGAGGGGCTGAAAATTGTTGCCATGTCTGGGAATTTCATGCAGAGAGGCGAGCCTGCTATTGTGGATAAGTGGACAAGGGCCCAGATGGCACTGGAAAATGGAGCGGATCTGGTAGTAGAATTGCCCTTTTTAGTCAGTGTTCAGGCGGCGGATTTCTTTGGCCAAGGAGCTGTGGATATCTTGGCTCGTTTGGGGATTGATATTCTAGCTTTCGGGACAGAGGAAGTTCTGGATTATCAAAAAATATCTGACTTATACACAGAGCAAGCTACTGAGATGGAGAAATTTGTGGAAAATCTGCCTGATTCCCTTTCCTATCCCCAGAAAACCCAAGCCATGTGGAAAGAATTTGCAGATCTTGATTTTTCAGGCAATACACCCAATCATGTCCTTGCTCTTGCTTATGCCAAGGCGGTTGCTGGACGAAACATCAAGCTCCATCCGATTCAGCGTCAGGGAGCGGGTTATCATTCTGTGGATAAGGATGTAGACTACGCCTCGGCGACAGCTCTGCGTCAGCATCAGTCAGACCAAGATTTCTTAGAACGCTTTATGCCTTCTGTTGCCCTATTTGAGCAGGCCAGTAAGGTGAGCTGGGAAGACTATTTTCCCTTGCTCCGCTATCAAATCTTGTCCAATCCAGACCTAACCACTATCTATCAGGTCAATCAGGAAATGGCAGTGCGCATCAAGGATGCCATCAAGACAGCCCAGTCTGTGGAAGACTTGGTTGAGGCGGTTGCGACCAAACGTTACACCAAGGCGCGTGTCAGACGCCTTTTGACTTATATTTTGGTGCAAGCTAGAGAAAGTGACTTACCAGAAGCTATTCATGTTCTTGGCTTTACTGAAAAAGGCAGACAACACCTCAAATCTCTGAAAGAGCAGGTCTCTCTAGTCAGCCGAATTGGCAAAGAACCTTGGGATGCCATGACCCAAAAGGCGGATCAGATTTACCAACTGAGACAGACAAGTATAGCAGAGCAGAATTTTGGAAGAGTGCCGATTAGAATAGAAAAGAACTAGAATATGGATAGGATAAAAAGAACCTACTAAAAGTTGGGAAATGGCTTTCAGTTGGTTCTTTTCTTGTTCTCTGTTATAAAGTATTGAATACCTTATAAATTTGTTCTATTAGAAGCCTTGTTTATTCGTTGAAAGCTTCCTTACCATCTATATTTATTTTATGTTTTTTACAATTTCATTAAAGGAGGATATAATTTTTCCTTGTTTCTCTTTGGGTAACTTTGTTAGGTTGTCGAAAAGTATTTCTAGGGAGTCTTCACTTTCTGAGTCATATGCTTGTAGCTTAAGGAAGTCTTTTCTTTCTCTATCGTATGCTTGTAGGTTAAAGAATTCTTCTACGGTAATACCTAATGCTTTGATTACCGATTCAAGAGTTTTTATCTTAAAATCATATTTCATATTTTCCATGTTTTGAATTGCCTTGATACCCAAGCCAGCTAATTCTGATAATTTCTCTTGACTTAATCTCTGTTCTTTTCGACATTCACGGATTCGAAAAGCTATATGTTTTTGTAATCTATCATGTTTCATGCTATATATCATTTTACTATGTATTTTCTTTAAAAATAAGTACAGCAAACTATACAAAATAAGAAAAGTATGGTAAAGTAGTATAAAAATAATGAATAGATTGAAAACCATACAATCGGAATTTAGATAGGATTGATTCTAGGTTAAAAGGTAGAGTAGTCATAGTCGTAATTGATTCAGCTATAAGTAAGGGATTTGTTAGTCTGATTGACACTCGCAAATAGCATTTTGAACTATTTGCGTCTAGTTTTCTATATAAAAGTAAAAAAGAAAGCTTTGCGCCTTCTTAAAAAATTATGGGAAATCTAATGATTGCAAATGATAAAGAAGCAAATCAGAACATCTGTTATTTGACTTCTTTGAGAATGAGTATCAAGGCATCTAAGACTCGGGAACGTTGTTCTGTTGGAAGAGTTTTTAATTCATCAACAAGTAGAGAAATTTTGGGGTCTTCTTCTTTTAACTGTATGTCAAAGAATGTATCTAAATCTACTTCTAATGCTTCCATTACTTTCTCTAGCGTTTGAATTTTTAAGTTAGTTGAAAGATTTTCTAATTTGTAGATATAATTAGTACCCAAATCAGCCATCTCTTCTAGTTGTTCTTGAGTATATCCTCTTTCTAAACGTAATAGACGGATTCTTTTAGAGATGTAATCTTGAAGATTGCTTTTGTTATTTGTCATGTAGTACCTCGCTACTTACATGATACAGTCAAAATGGTACAAATTTTAGACTTTTTAAAGTTATTTTACACATAAACAACCTTTAAAAGTTATTTTGTGATATAATAAGTTTATAAAGAAAAAAGAGGAAACAATATGAAAAAATCAACAATCGCAATGACAGCAGTCGCAGCTGCTACAGTTTCTCTATTTAACACAGTAGGCGCAGAAGAAGTCGCTCCAAAACCAGTGAATGTGGAAGCGCCAAAGGCGGAGGTTGTGGAAACAACTGCTCCTGCGGTGGCAACAAAAGAAGAGGTTGCTACAAAAGAAGCAGAAGCTAAGAAAGCGGATCAAGAAGTAGTAGAAGCAAAACAGGCGGTAAAAGATGCCAAGCGTGCTACAAATGAAGCAGATTCTCTTGTCAATGAGAAAACAGAAGCTGTAAAAAAAGCAGAGGATTTTGCGAAAAAGGCAAGCCCAGCAGTTATTGCAGAAGCAGAAAACGAAGTTGTTAAGGCTGAGTCTGCTGTTCCTGCAAAAGCAGAAGCTCTTAGAAATGCAGAAGCAAATGCTGAGAAAGCAAGCCAAGCGGTATCTGTACAAGAAGCAGTTGTAGCAGAAAAAGAAGCTACTCAAGCTACAAAAGAAAAAGCACTTACAAGTGCCACAGAAGCGGTTCAAATCGCCACAGACGCGGTTAATGGCAAAGGCTTGGAAAATGCCAAGGAAGCACAAAAAGAAGCGACAGAAGCCGAAAAAACAAGCAAACAAGCGCAAACAGATGCAGAAACTGCCTTAAAAAATGCAGAGACAGCAAATCAAGCTACTCAAGCGCAAATTGAAGGTGCAAAAGCAGATATTGCTACAAAAACTCAAGCGGTATCGGATGCTAAGGCACGTAAAGAACAAGCAGAACAAGCTCTTAAAGCGGTCACTGCTGAAGTTAACGCTCTTATCGAGTCATCAAAACCACTTGCAAAAGGGTCTATCCAATTCAAAGAAGCCTTTGTTTCTAAAATCAAAGAAAAAATCCAGTTGAATAAGGATTATTGGGCAATTCCAGATAATAAACTTACTCAAGCGGATATTGATAAATTTGAAGCTCGTAATAAAGAGTTGAAAAAAGAGATCACTGACATGGTTGGAGATAGCATCCAATCTAAAAACCTTGTCTTGAGCGAAGCGGATAAGGCAGATAAGACACAGTATGATATCAATAATCTTCCAAAAGAAGTCCGTGATGATTTGACACTATTCGCTGCCGACTTGATTTCAAACTTGCGTGAGCAGTTGGGTCTTACAGACGTTGTTGTAGCAAAAGACTCCTTTGAGTTCGCAGAAAAAGTCGCAAAAGAGTACATCAAAGGTGGTTGGTCTATCGCACGTCGCGAAGAGTTCATTGCGCGTGGTGGTTTCGGTCACTATGCTAAGGGTATCCATGCGGTTGCAGATGCTTATGGTTTGAACGGTTTCCATCCTACTGAAGCTGAAATGAATAAAGGTATTCAAGGCTATGAAAATTCAGAATCTCATACTGTATCAGGTTCTGTTAAATTGACTAAAACTGAGATGCGTAAGGAATTATTTACCTCTTTATCTGATTTAGTAAGTAATGAGCAAGATTATGCACATCTAGTCGGTATTTTGAAGTTTGATAATCCTACAGAAATCTCATATTTTGGTGGTTTTGCACAAAGTGTTACTAATGATCTTTACAATAATCATTTTATCACAGGTATCACAGGAAGCCGAGCAAAAGGGTCTAAGTTCAACACAACAGAAATCACAAATCCTTACACAGTAGCTCGCAAAGATAGCTCAGCTACTGCTAAACTAGAAGCTAAAAAAGCAGAAAAAGCACAAGCAGAAGAAACTCTTAAAACTGCTAACCAAACTGTAGCTGAAGCAGAAACTGCATTGCAAACTGCAAACTCAAACTTGAAATCTCAAGAAGCTCAACTTAAAGATACAGTAGCCTTGAAAGAAACTCTTCAATCTGTTACAACAACTCATAATCAAGCTGTTGTTGCCTTGTCAAATGCCAATGCCTTGGTTGCTACCTTGTCTGCTACAAAGGCAGATAAAGAAGCGAAATTGGCAGAGTTGAAGGAAACTGCTAAACAAGCAGAGAAAGAGTTTAACCAAGCGAAAGCAGAAACAAAAGCAGAAAAAGAAACTCTTTCTTCTCTTAAAGAGAAAGCAGAAGAAGCTACCCAAGCGGTATCAGTTGCCAAAGAAGCACTTAACCAAGCCAAAGCACAAGTTGTTTCTTCAAAAGAGTTGGTTCAAGATTTGAAAGTTGCTGTAAAAGAGCTTGAAACTCGCAAGGCAGAGTTGAAAGAAGCAAAAGCAAACCAAGCAACTGCGCAAGAAGCACTTGAAGCAAAAGAAAAAGTAGCCAAAGAAGCGAATAAGGCTTATGCGACAGCAAAAGCAAGTTATGAAGCAGAAGAACTGAAGAAATATCCTGTAACAGAAAAGGGTATCCCTGAAGTTCGTCCAGCTCTTCCAGAGTTTGTACTTCCAACAACTCCATCTGCTCCTAGCGTTCCTAGCACACCTGTAGTTCCTGTAGCTCCTGTTGTTCCAACAACTCCACGTGTTGAAGTTCCTGTTGTGAATAACAATGGTGGGGTTTCTGGCCAAGATAAAGTCAAAGTAGATGTAGTTGCCAAACAAAAAACGGAAACTAAGAATACAAAAGATTCTCAAGCTGGTAACTGGATTGAGTCATCTGGTCGCTGGTGGTATCAGCATGAAGATGGTTCATACACTACTAACGGTTGGGAACAAATCGAGGGTACATGGTATTACTTTGACAATACAGGCTGGATGCAAACTGGCTGGGTCAAAGACAATGGCACATGGTACTATCTTAAAGAAAATGGTAAAATGGCTACTGGTTGGGTAAAAGATAATGATACATGGTATTATCTTGATAGCGCTGGAGCTATGAAAACAGGCTGGTTTACAGTTTCTGGTAAATGGTACTATGCCTATACTCAGGAGCTTTAGCAGTGAATACTACTACACCAGATGGCTATACGGTCAATGCCAATGGTGAGTGGGTATAAAGGAATATATGAAGAAGGTAAATGATGAATTTGATCCTTTGACGGTGGTCAATAAAAATCCAGACGAGGACATTGTAGTCCTTTCAAAGAGCGAGTGGAATAGTATTCAAGAAACTCTGAGAATCGCCCAAAATAAGGAGTTATCTGACAAGGTTTTGCGAGGAATGGATAAAATTCGCGCAGGACACTAGTCTAATTTACAGAGAATACTGAGTGAAATCTTGCTGTTGTTAGAAACAAATTTCTTGCATTCTAACGATTATTAGGAAGTCTACTGAAAAGTAGGCTTTTTCTCAAGTCTCTACTAAACTACTATTTCTAAATAACAAGTTTATTTTAGCAAATGTGTTCCAATTTCCCCAAAACATATTCTATTTTAGGTTTGTGAAAATCACTTTTTTATGGTAGAATGTAAAAGAATGTATGTCATTCAGAATAACAATAAAATGAGGTAAAAACATGGAAATCATGTCGCTTGCGATTGCTGTTTTTGCCGTCATCATTGGTTTAGTCATTGGATATGTCAGCATCTCAGCTAAGATGAAATCATCTCAGGAAGCTGCGGAGTTGATGCTTTTAAATGCTGAACAAGAAGCAACTAATTTACGTGGACAAGCTGAGCGTGAAGCGGATTTACTTGTTAATGAAGCCAAGCGTGAAAGCAAGTCTCTTAAAAAAGAAGCACTATTGGAGGCCAAAGAAGAAGCCAGAAAATACCGTGAAGAAGTGGACGCTGAATTCAAATCAGAACGTCAAGAACTCAAACAAATCGAAAGTCGTTTGACAGAGAGAGCTGCTAGCCTTGACCGTAAGGACGACAATTTGACGAGTAAAGAACAAACACTTGAACAAAAAGAACAAAGTATTTCTGATAGAGCGAAAAACCTTGATGCGCGTGAAGAGCAATTAGAGGAAGTCGAAAGACAAAAAGAAGCAGAACTAGAGCGTATTGGTGCCCTGTCTCAGGCAGAAGCACGAGATATTATCTTGGCTCAGACAGAGGAAAACTTGACCAAGGAGATTGCCAGCCGTATTCGCGAAGCTGAGCAAGAGGTCAAGGAACGTTCTGACAAAATGGCCAAGGATATCTTGGTTCAAGCTATGCAACGTATCGCTGGTGAATATGTAGCGGAGTCAACAAACTCAACAGTTCATCTTACAGACGATACTATGAAGGGACGCATTATTGGTCGTGAAGGTCGTAACATTCGTACCTTTGAAAGTTTGACAGGGGTTGATGTGATTATCGACGATACACCAGAAGTGGTGACCTTGTCAGGATTTGATCCGATTCGTCGTGAGATTGCCCGTATGACTATGGAAATGTTGCTCAAGGATGGTCGTATCCACCCAGCTCGTATCGAAGAGTTGGTTGAGAAAAACCGTCAAGAGATTGACAATAAGATCCGTGAATACGGTGAGGCCGCTGCCTATGAGATTGGTGCGCCAAACCTTCATCCAGACTTGATGAAGATTATGGGACGTTTGCAATTCCGTACTTCTTATGGACAAAATGTTTTGCGCCATTCGATTGAAGTTGCTAAGTTGGCTGGTATCATGGCCAGCGAACTTGGTGAAAATGCGGCTCTTGCCCGTCGTGCTGGATTCCTTCACGATATTGGGAAAGCCATTGACCGTGAGGTTGAAGGTAGCCACGTTGAAATCGGTATGGAATTGGCACGTAAGTACAAGGAACATCCAGTTGTAGTGAATACGATTGCTAGTCACCACGGCGATGTAGAACCTGAAAGCGTCATTGCAGTGATCGTTGCTGCAGCAGATGCCTTGAGCGCAGCCCGTCCAGGTGCTCGTAGTGAGTCTCTTGAGAGCTACATCAAGCGTCTTCATGATTTGGAAGAAATTGCTAACGGCTTTGAAGGGGTACAAAATAGCTTTGCCCTTCAAGCAGGACGTGAAATTCGTATCATGGTCAATCCAGGAAAAATCAAAGACGACAAAGTCACAATCTTGGCTCACAAAGTTCGTGAGAAAATTGAAAACAATCTCGATTACCCAGGAAATATCAAGGTAACCGTGATTCGCGAGCTGCGTGCAGTAGATTATGCTAAATAAATAAGAAAGAGCAGTTGAAAAATTACTGCTTTTTTGTTACACTAGATAGAAAGACTGTAGAAGGATAGTTTGTGTAAAATGCTACTATCTGAAGGAAAATTTTATTTTATTTTTACAGACTGACTAAAAGGAGACACAATGGCAGACCGAGGCTTACTAATCGTTTTTTCTGGTCCTTCAGGGGTTGGAAAAGGAACGGTTAGAAGAGAGATTTTTGAGAGTTCTGAAAACCAATTTCAATACTCTGTATCGATGACGACACGCGCACAACGTCCTGGAGAAGTGGACGGTGTTGACTATTTCTTCCGTACTCGCGAAGAGTTTGAAGAGCTGATTCGTCAAGGACAGATGTTGGAATACGCAGAATATGTCGGCAACTACTATGGAACTCCTCTGACCTATGTCAATGAAACCTTGGACAAGGGAATCGATGTTTTCCTTGAAATTGAAGTTCAGGGCGCTCTTCAGGTCAAGAAAAAGGTTCCAGATGCTGTCTTTATCTTCCTGACACCACCCGATTTGGATGAATTGCAAGATCGTTTGGTAGGTCGTGGAACAGATAGTGCAGAAGTGATTGCCCAACGAATCGAAAAAGCCAAGGAAGAAATTGCGCTTATGCGTGAGTATGATTATGCGATTGTCAACGATCAGGTGCCCCTAGCTGCTGAGCGTGTCAAACGTGTGATCGAAGCAGAGCATTTCCGTGTGGATCGTGTCATTGGTCACTATCAGGAGATGTTACCGAAATCTCCAACTACCCGATAAAATTTAGAAAATAGGTACAAGCAAATGATGTTAAAACCCTCTATTGATACCTTGCTCGACAAGGTTCCTTCAAAATATTCACTCGTAATCTTGGAAGCAAAACGTGCCCACGAATTGGAAGCAGGTGCGCCAGCTACTCAAGGTTTCAAATCTGAAAAATCAACTCTTCGCGCTTTAGAAGAAATCGAATCAGGAAACGTTACAATTCACCCAGATCCAGAAGGAAAACGTGAAGCGGTGCGTCGCCGTATCGAAGAAGAAAAACGCCGCAAAGAAGAAGAAGAGAAGAAAATCAAAGAGCAAATTGCTAAAGAAAAAGAAGATGGTGAAAAAATTTAAGGTTGGGGGGACTCAATCTTATTTTTTCTATTGCAAGAATGTACTGACAAGGAGGAGGTGAGAAGATGGCTATAGCCAAGATTATTGTAGATGTGCCCTTGATGCAGACGGACCAGCCCTATAGTTATAGGATTCCTGAGGAATTTGAGGGAATGCTAGAAGTTGGGATGCGGGTTCATGTGCCTTTTGGTAAGGGCAATCGCCTGATTCAAGGGATTGTGCTTGGTTTGGAGTCCCAACCAGATGAAGAAGAGGTTAATCAAGATTTAAAAGATATTGCGGAGGTTCTGGATTTTTCTCCTGTTCTCACGCAAGAACAACTCTGGCTGGCTGAGGAGTTACGCAAATCTGTCTTCTCCTACAAAATCTCTATCCTAAAGGCTATGTTACCAGGATTTCTGAACTCCAGCTATGACAAGATTCTCTATCCTCTGGCAGGCCTAAGTCAGGAAGACCGAGAGCGCTTGTTTGGTTCAGAAGATTCGCTAGCCTTTTCTTCTCTAGATTTAGCTAAGCAAGCTGAAATGATGCGTTTGACTAGAAAAGGCTTGCTTGGTCTAGAATATCAGGCGATTGATCAAAAGAAGGTCAAGACCCAGTCTTGGTATGAGGTAAATCTTGCTCAATTAGAAGATGTAGAGATTTCTACACGTGCTAAGAAAAAGTTGGAATTGAGATATTACTTGCTGTCTCATCCTGAGAGTGCTTCCTTGGCTAGTTTGTTAGAGTCCTACTCGCGAGAGCAAGTCAACTTCTTTGTGGAACAAGGTGCTGTGACCATAGTCCAAAAAGAAGTGCAACGCTCAGCTGCTTATTTTGAAGGCATTGAGACAAGTCGACCTTTGGAGTTGAATCCAGAGCAAAGACAGGCGCGTGATGCGGTTGTGAGTGCGATTGGCAGTCATAGGCCTCCCTTCCTCCTTCAAGGGATTACGGGAAGTGGGAAGACGGAGGTTTACTTGCAGATTATCCAAGGGGCCTTGGACAAGGGTAAGACAGCTATTTTGCTAGTGCCTGAGATTTCCTTGACTCCACAAATGACGGAGCGTTTTATTGCTCGATTTGGTGAGAAAGTGGCCATTCTTCACTCAGGCTTGTCTAATGGTGAAAAGTATGATGAATGGCGCAAGGTGGAACGCGGCGATGCCCAAGTTGTGGTTGGTGCTAGATCTGCCATCTTTGCTCCGCTGAAAAATCTAGGTGTTATGATTATCGATGAGGAGCATGAAGCGACTTATAAGCAGGACAGCAATCCCCGTTACCATGCCAGAGAGGTAGCTATTTTACGGGCTCAGTATAATCAAGCAGCCCTGGTACTTGGTTCAGCAACTCCTAGTCTGGAAAGCCGGGCGCGTGCTGGCAAAGGCGTCTATCAACACTTACGTCTAACCCAGCGTGCCAATCCTTTGGCAACGATTCCTGAGGTTCAAATGATTGACTTTCGGGACTATATCGGACAAAACGAGACGTCAAACTTTACGCCTCCTTTGCTAGAAGCCATTCAAGACCGTCTGGCTAAAAAAGAGCAGGTGGTTCTCATGCTCAATCGCCGTGGTTATTCTAGCTTTGTCATGTGTCGGGAGTGTGGGACGGTGGATACTTGTCCTAACTGTGACATTTCCCTGACCTTGCACATGGATACCAAGACCATGAACTGCCATTATTGTGGTTTCTCGAAAGACATTCCTCAGGACTGCCCTAACTGTAAGAGTCGCAGTATTCGTTACTATGGGACAGGGACTCAGAAGGCTTTTGACGAGCTGGCAGAACTCTTCCCCCAGGCCCGTATTCTGCGGATGGATGTGGATACGACTCGTAAGAAAGGTAGTCACCAAGCCCTGCTTGACCAGTTTGGACGAGGTGAAGCGGACATATTGCTTGGTACACAGATGATTGCCAAGGGATTGGATTTTCCCAATGTGACCCTAGTCGGAGTGCTCAATGCGGATACGGCCTTGAATCTACCAGATTTCCGTTCTTCTGAGAGAACCTTCCAGCTCTTGACTCAGGTGGCAGGTCGAGCAGGTCGGGCTGAAAAAGCAGGTCAGGTCTTGATACAGTCCTACAATCCGCAGCACTATGCTATTCGATTTGCCAAGGATCAGGACTACGAAGGCTTTTATGCCTATGAAATGGGCATTAGACGACAACTAGGTTATCCGCCTTACTATTTCACCATTGGCATTACCCTTTCTCACAAGAAAGAAGAAGAGGTAGTCAAACGTGCCTATGAAGTCATGAACATTTTGCGGTCAGGTTTGTCTGAAACTAGTCACATTCTTGGTCCAACGCCCAAACCCATTGCTCGTACCCACAACCTTTATCATTACCAGATTTTAATTAAATACCGTTTAGAAGATGAGATGGGGCCGACCCTCAACCAGGTCTTGGCTCTGACTCAAGAACGGGAAAATAGTGAGCTCCGTCTCAGCATTGACCATGAGCCACAGCAATTTTTATAAGAAGGAGAAGATATGACAAAACTAATCTTTATGGGGACACCCGACTTTTCAGCAACAGTCTTAAAAGGACTTTTGACAGATGACCGTTACGAAATTCTAGCCGTTGTGACCCAGCCAGACCGTGCTGTTGGTCGTAAAAAAGTGATCCAAGAAACCCCAGTCAAGCAGGCTGCCAAGGAAGCGGGCCTTCCAATCTACCAACCTGAAAAATTATCTGGAAGTCCAGAGATGGAAGATCTTATGAAGCTAGGAGCGGATGGAATTGTGACTGCTGCTTTTGGGCAGTTTCTCCCAAGTAGACTCCTTGATAGCATGAATTTTGCGGTCAATGTTCACGCTTCCCTCCTTCCAAAACACCGTGGTGGAGCGCCTATCCATTATGCCTTGATTCAAGGGGATGAGGAAGCTGGTGTGACCATTATGGAAATGGTTAAGGAAATGGATGCAGGAGATATGATTTCTCGTCGCAGTATTCCTATCACTGATGAGGACAATGTTGGTACCTTGTTTGAAAAATTGGCGCTAGTTGGTCGTGATTTGCTTTTGGACACTTTACCTGCCTATATTGCTGGTGACATCAAACCTGAACCGCAGGATCCAAGTCAGGTCACTTTCTCGCCAAATATCAAGCCAGAGGAAGAAAAACTAGATTGGACTAAGACCAATCGTCAACTTTTCAACCAGATCCGTGGCATGAACCCGTGGCCTGTTGCCCATACTTTCCTTAAGGGCGACCGCTTTAAGATTTATGAAGCTCTAGCTGTAGAAGGTCAGGGAAATCCAGGTGAAATTCTCTCTATGGGCAAGAAAGAATTGATTGTCGCAACGGCAGAAGGGGCTCTATCCCTCAAACAAGTGCAGCCAGCTGGTAAACCTAAGATGGATATTGCTTCCTTCCTCAACGGTGTTGGACGTACATTGACTGTAGGAGAACGATTTGGTGACTAAAGTAGAAACGGCTAGAAGTTTAGCCCTAGCAGTATTAGAAGATGTCTTTATCAATCAAGCATACTCAAATATTGCCTTAAATAAGCATCTCAAGGGAAGTCAACTTTTGGCAGCAGACAAGGGCTTGGTGACCGAGCTGGTCTATGGAACGGTAGCCCGTAAACTGACTCTAGAATGGTACCTATCCCACTTTATCGAAGACAGAGACCGGTTAGACAGTTGGCTTTATGTCCTTCTTCTCATGAGTGCCTACCAGCTCCGCTATTTGAACAAGATTCCAGACCATGCTGTGGTTAATGAAGCGGTGGAATTAGCCAAAGTCCGTAAAAAGGGCAGTGAAAAATTGGTCAACGCCGTCCTTCGTCGTATTCTACGTGAAGGCTGGCCAGATATTGCCAGCATCAAGCGAAAAAACAAGCGTGATTCCATTGCCTATTCTCTTCCAGTTTGGTTGGTTTCCAAGCTCAAAGAAGAATACGGCGAAGAGCGAGCGCAGGCTATTTTTGAAAGTCTCTTGGTGCGTAACAAGGCCAGCATTCGTGTAACAGATCTAAGACGAAAAGAGGAAATCCAAGCTTTGTTGGAGGCTAATGCTTCACCTTTGTCCGTTTCTGGTCTGGTTAAGGAGCAGGGGCATTTTGCAGGCCATGATTTGTTTGCAGATGGAGCGATTACCATCCAAGACGAGTCCAGTCAGCTTGTTGCTCCGACGCTTGATTTACAAGGTGATGAGCAGGTTCTTGATGCCTGTGCGGCTCCAGGTGGGAAAACAGCCCATATAGCCTCTTATCTTACGACAGGTCAGGTTACGGCTCTGGATTTGTATGACCACAAGTTGGAATTGATTCAAGAAAATGCTCAACGTCTGGGAGTTGCAGATCGGGTTCAAATGCAAAAATTAGATTCCAGAAAGGTGCATGAGTTTTTTGGGCAGGATTCATTTGATAAGATTTTGGTGGATGCTCCCTGTTCAGGAATCGGTCTTTTGCGCCGAAAACCAGACATCAAATACAATAAAGAAACGGCAGATTTCGCGTCCTTACAGGAAATTCAGCTAGAAATATTAGGTAGTGTTTGTCAAACACTAGGCAAAGGTGGTATAATAACTTATAGTACCTGTACCATTGTTTCGGAGGAGAATTTTCAAGTCGTTGAGGCGTTTTTAGAAAGTCATCCTGAGTTCGAGCAGGTAAAACTAGAACATGAATGTAAGGATATCATGAAAGACGGCTGTATCCTCATTACACCTGAATTGTATGGAAGTGATGGATTCTTCATCAGTCAATTTCGCAAGATATCGGATTAGGAAGGAACTGACACATGGAAATTTCATTATTAACAGATGTTGGTCAGAAACGAACAAATAACCAAGACTATGTCAACCACTATGTCAATAGAGCTGGACGTACTATGATTATTTTAGCTGATGGGATGGGAGGTCATCGCGCAGGGAATATCGCTAGTGAAATGGCGGTAACAGACCTAGGTATAGCTTGGGTTGATACCCAAATCGATACAGTCAATGAAGTGCGTGAATGGTTCGCCAATTACCTAGAAATTGAAAATCAAAAGATTCATCAACTTGGACAAGATGATGCCTATAAAGGAATGGGAACAACTCTAGAAGCTGTTGCTATTATTGGCAATCAGGCTATCTATGCTCATATTGGAGATTCTCGTATCGGTTTGATTCGTGGAGAAGAATACCACCAGTTAACGAGCGATCATTCCTTGGTCAATGAATTGCTCAAGGCAGGTCAATTGACACCAGAAGAGGCAGAAGCTCATCCGCAAAAAAATATTATCACCCAGTCTATTGGTCAAAAAGATGAAATTCAGCCTGATTTTGGGACAGTTATCCTTGAGTCAGGCGACTATCTCTTGCTCAATAGTGACGGCTTGACTAACATGATTTCAGGCAGTGAGATTCGTGATATTGTAACCAGCGATATTCCTTTAGCAGATAAGACGGAGACACTTGTTCGTTTTGCTAACAATGCAGGAGGTTTAGATAACATTACGGTTGCCCTTGTTTCTATGAACGAGGAGGATGCAGAATGATCCAAATCGGCAAGATTTTTGCCGGACGCTATCGGATTGTCAAACAGATTGGTCGAGGAGGCATGGCGGATGTCTACCTAGCCAAAGACTTAATCTTAGATGGGGAAGAAGTGGCAGTGAAGGTTCTGAGAACCAACTACCAGACAGACCCGATAGCTGTAGCTCGTTTTCAGCGTGAAGCGAGAGCTATGGCAGATTTAGACCATCCTCATATCGTTCGGATAACAGATATTGGCGAGGAAGACGGTCAACAGTACCTAGCTATGGAGTATGTGGCTGGGCTTGACCTCAAACGCTATATCAAGGAACACTATCCTCTCTCTAATGAAGAAGCCGTCCGTATCATGGGACAAATCCTATTGGCTATGCGTTTGGCCCATACCAGAGGAATTGTCCATAGGGACTTGAAACCTCAAAATATCCTCTTGACACCAGATGGGACTGTCAAGGTTACAGACTTTGGGATTGCCGTAGCCTTTGCTGAGACGAGTCTGACTCAGACTAACTCGATGCTGGGTTCAGTTCATTACTTGTCACCAGAGCAGGCGCGTGGTTCGAAGGCGACTGTACAAAGTGATATCTATGCCATGGGGATTATTTTCTATGAGATGCTGACAGGTCATATCCCTTATGATGGGGATAGTGCAGTGACCATCGCCCTCCAGCATTTCCAAAAGCCCCTGCCGTCCGTTATTGCTGAGAATCCATCTGTGCCCCAGGCTTTGGAGAATGTTGTTATCAAGGCAACTGCTAAGAAATTGACAGATCGCTATAAATCAGTTGCTGAAATGTATGTGGATTTGTCTAGTAGTTTGTCTTATAATCGTCGTAATGAACCAAAGCTGGTCTTTGACGATGCGACTAAGGCGGACACCAAGACTCTACCAAAAGTATCCCAGAGCACCTTGACTTCGATTCCTAAGGTTCAAGCGCAGACAGAACACAAACCAATCAAAAAACCAAGCCAGGCTGTGACAGAGGAAACTTACCACCCACAGGCACCGAAAAAACGTAGATTTAAGATGCGTTACCTGATTTTTTTGGCCAGCATTGTATTGGTGGCAGCTTCTCTTATTTGGATACTATCCAGAACTCCTGCAACCATTGCCATTCCAAATGTGGCAGGTCAGACAGTGGCGGAAGCCAAGGAAACCCTCAAAAAAGCCAATTTTGAGATTGGCGAGGAGAAGTCAGAGGCTAGTGAAAAGGTGGAAGAAGGGCGGATTATCCGTACAGATCCTGGCGCTGGAACTGGTCGAAAAGAAGGAACGAAAATCAATTTGGTTGTCTCATCAGGCAAACAATCCTTCCAAATTAGTAATTATGTCGGTCGGAAATCCTCTGATGTCATTGCGGAATTAAAAGAGAAAAAAGTTCCAGATAATTTGATTAAAATTGAGGAAGAAGAGTCGAATGAGAGTGAGGCTGGAACGGTCATGAAGCAAAGTCTACCAGAAGGTACGACCTATGACTTAAGCAAGGCAACTCAAATTGTCTTGACAGTAGCTAAAAAAGCTACGAAGATTCAATTAGGGAACTATATTGGACGGAAATCCTCTGATGTCATTGCGGAATTAAAAGAGAAAAAAGTTCCAGATAATTTGATTAAGATAGAGGAAGAAGAGTCCAGCGAAAGCGAACCAGGAACGATTATGAAACAAAGTCCAGGTGCCGGAACGACTTATGATGTGAATAAACCTACCCAAATCGTCTTGACAGTAGCTAAAAAAGTTACAAGTGTTGCCATGCCGAGCTACATTGGTTCCAGCTTGGAGTTTACTAAGAATAATTTGATTCAAATTGTTGGGATTAAGGAAGCCAATATTGAAGTTGTAGAAGTGTCGACAGCTCCCGCTGGAACTGCTGAAGGTACAGTCGTTGAACAGAGTCCTAGAGCAGGTGAAAAGGTAGACCTCAATAAGACTAGAGTCAAGATTTCAATCTACAAACCTAAAACAAGTTCAGCTACTCCTTAAAATCAGATGGATAATCAAAATGAGTAATCAATCTTTGTCATGTTTTCATGGCAAAGATTTTTTTTGAGTCCGGATTTGTGATAGAATAGAAGGAGTTGATAAAAGGAGGAACGCATGGAAGAATCAAGAGAATTAAATGCCGTCATCGATGTGATTATGTTAGCTGGAACCATTCTTCTCAAAAGTGGCTCAGAGATTCATCGTGTAGAAGATACCATGATTCGGATCGCGCATTCGCAGGGGATTGTGGATTGCAATGTTCTTGCCATGCCTGCTGCTATCTTTTTCTCCATTGAAAACACCAATATTTCGCGTATGAAGCGCGTGACCTCCTCTTCTTATAACATCGAAAAAGTCTGCGATGTCAACCAGATTTCTCGTCAACTGGTTGGGGGGCAAATTGATTTAGAGACAGCCTTCAAGCAATTGACGGCTTTGCAAGCCCAGCCCCTTCCTTATACTAAGTTGCAGGTAACTTTGGCTGCGACCTTTAGTGCTCCTTTCTTTTCAATTATGTTTAGTGGAAATATCTACGACGCACTTGGGGCAGGAGTGGCTACCTTATTTGGTTTTGCCTTTTCCCTCTATGTGGAGAAGTTTATCCGAATTCCTTTTGTAACAGCCTTTGCTGGGGCCTTTGTCTTTGGGATGATAGCCCAGTTTTGGGCTCGCTACACAGGTTTTCCTTCAACAGCAGATTTGATTATAGCTGGTGCAGTCATGCCTTTTGTACCAGGTATTGCCTTGACCAATGCGGTCCGTGATATTATGACCAACCACATAAACTCTGGTATGAGCAAGATGTTTGAATCCCTGCTCATTACCCTTGCTTTAGGGGCAGGAACTTCTGTCGCCTTGGTATTGATGAACTAATATGACACTAACAACCTTTTTATTACAAGCAGTAGCAAGTCTTCTTGCCATTATCACTTTTTTAATCGTACTCAATGTGCAACGCTCTATGCTCTTACCTGGAGGGATTTTGGGCATGGCTGTCTGGCTAATTTATCTCTTGCTCAAGGAACCGACCAATGTCATTGTAGCCACCTTCATTGCGGCCATTATCGGTTCATGTGTCAGCCAGATTTTAAGTATTCTTTATAAGACTCCTGCTGTGGTCTTTATCTTGGCCATCTTGGCACCACTGGTTCCGGGATACCTTTCTTATCGGACAACTGCCTTTTTTGTGACAGGGGACTATAATAAAGCGCTGGCAAGTGCGACCTTGGTTGTCATGCTGGCTTTGGTCATTTCCATTGGAATGGCTAGCGGAACAGTGATTCTCAGACTGTATCATTATATAAAAACACATCGAGTATCGTAGACTTTACAACTTTGCAGAAATAAAAGAATTTTCTGAAAAATGAGATAAATATAGTGACAAGGCTTTCTATGTATGCTATTCTATATATAGAAAGGAGGAAAAATCATGAAAAAATCACTATTTTCCTTATTGTCTGTAAGTCTACTGACCTTGTTGGTTATCCCAGTCATGGTGTCTAGTTCAGGCTCAGAATTTCAAAGTGGATGGCAAGAGCATCAGTTGATTGCCGAAAAGGTTAGTAAAACACTTGACAAGACATTTGATAAGGATGTCAGAGAAATTCCGACCAGTCAGTTTTATCAAGAATTTGTAGATGAGATGGGAAGGACTTACTCAGGAGATTTAATCCTCCAGGAACTGATAACTGAGAATGGGGCTTATAAAGCTACTTATATCGGTGAACTCTATAGCAACTAATCATTCTTTAAAATTATGACCAATAAGAGGCTTGATTTGGTGAATCAAGTCTTTTTTCTCTCTTTTACTGCCATTTGTGATAAAATAGTACTGAACGATTTTTTACATGAATGATAAAACAGAGGTAAATATGACAATCGGTATTGATAAGATTGGTTTTGCGACCAGTCAATATGTCTTGAAGTTACAAGACTTAGCAGAAGCGAGGGGAATTGACCCTGAAAAATTAAGTAAAGGCCTCTTACTCGAGGAATTGAGTATTGCGCCCCTAACTGAGGACATTGTGACCTTGGCGGCCAGCGCAAGTGACTCTATTTTAACTGAGCAAGAAAGATCAGAAATTGACATGGTCATTGTGGCGACCGAGTCAGGAATTGATCAGAGTAAGGCTGCGGCCGTCTTTGTGCATGGCTTGCTGGGTATTCAGCCCTTTGCTCGTAGTTTCGAAATTAAAGAAGCCTGCTATGGAGCGACAGCTGCCCTTCATTATGCCAAATTGCATGTGGAAAATTCTCCACAGTCCAAGGTCTTGGTCATTGCCAGTGATATTGCCAAGTATGGTATTGAAACTCCAGGAGAACCCACTCAGGGTGCTGGCAGTGTGGCCATGTTGATTACACAAAATCCACGCATGATGGCTTTTAATAATGACAATGTGGCTCAGACTCGTGACATCATGGATTTCTGGCGTCCAAATTACTCGACAACTCCTTATGTAAATGGTGTTTATTCTACCCAGCAATACTTGGATAGTTTGAAAA
Source organism: Streptococcus sp. 4094 (assembly GCF_013277125.1). Classification (NCBI taxonomy): domain Bacteria; kingdom Bacillati; phylum Bacillota; class Bacilli; order Lactobacillales; family Streptococcaceae; genus Streptococcus; species Streptococcus sp. 4094. Next base: position 110,373 of record NZ_VMMI01000008.1, read on the forward strand.
CGACTTGGCTTGAATATCAAAAACGCTACCAGCTTACTTTGGATGATTTTGCGGCGGTTTGCTTCCACTTGCCTTATCCTAAATTAGCACTCAAAGGCTTGAAAAAAATCATGGATAAGAGCCTGCCTCAAGAGAAAAAGGACCTCTTGCAAAAGCACTTTGACCAGTCTATTCTCTACAGTCAAAAAGTGGGGAATATCTACACAGGTTCACTTTTCCTTGGACTTTTGTCTCTCTTGGAAAATACAGATAGCTTGAAGGCTGGGGATAAAATCGCCCTTTATAGTTATGGAAGCGGGGCTGTAGCTGAGTTCTTTAGTGGTGAATTGGTTGAAGGATACGAAGCTTATCTGGATAAAGACCGTTTGAATAAGCTCAACCAACGAACTGCCCTGTCTGTTGTTGACTATGAAAAAGTCTTCTTTGAGGAAGTAGACTTAGATGAGACAAATTCTGCCCAGTTTGCTGGCTATGAAAATCAAGATTTTGCCTTGATTGAAATTGTTGACCACCAACGCCGTTATAGCAAGGTTGAAAAATAATGAAGATAAGTTGGAATGGATTTTCTAAAAAATCATACCAAGAGCGCCTCGAGCTGTTAAAAGCTCAGGCGCTCCTTAGTCCTGAGAGACAAGCGAGTTTGGAGCAGGATGAACAGATGAGTGTGACTGTGGCAGACCAGCTGAGTGAGAATGTGGTGGGAACTTTTTCTTTACCTTATTCGATGGTTCCAGAGATCCTCGTCAATGGTCAGGAATACACAGTTCCCTATGTGACAGAAGAACCGTCCGTGGTTGCTGCGGCCAGCTATGCCAGTAAAATCATCAAGCGAGCAGGTGGTTTTACTGCTCAGGTTCATGAGCGTCAGATGATTGGGCAGGTAGCCCTTTATCAAGTTGCTAATCCTGAACAAGCGCAAGAGAAAATTGCCAGCAAGAAAGCAGAACTCTTGGAATTTGCCAATCAAGCCTATCCTTCCATCGTTAAACGCGGTGGTGGAGCGCGTGATTTGCATGTAGAGCAGATCAAAAGCGAAACAGACTTTCTAGTCGTTTATCTTCATGTCGATACCCAGGAAGCCATGGGAGCCAATATGCTCAACACCATGTTGGAAGCCTTGAAACCAGTCTTAGAAGAACTCAGTCAGGGACAAAGTCTCATGGGAATCCTGTCCAACTACGCGACCGATTCTCTAGTGACTGCAAGCTGTCGTATCGCCTTTCGTTACTTGAGTCGCCAAAAGGATCAAGGGCGAGAGATTGCGGAGAAAATAGCTTTGGCTAGTCAATTTGCACAAGCTGATCCTTATCGAGCTACTACCCACAATAAAGGGATTTTTAATGGTATTGATGCCATTTTGATTGCCACTGGTAATGACTGGCGTGCCATCGAAGCCGGGGCTCATGCCTTTGCCAGTCGAAATGGACATTACCAAGGTCTTAGTCAATGGACGCTGGACCTTGAAAGAGAAGAATTGGTCGGTGAGATGACCCTGCCCATGCCTGTGGCGACCAAGGGTGGCTCTATCGGTCTCAACCCTCGTGTAGCCCTCAGTCATGAACTACTGGGAAATCCTTCTGCTAAAGAATTAGCCCAGCTTATCGTGTCTATCGGGCTTGCTCAAAACTTTGCGGCCCTCAAAGCCTTGGTGAGTACAGGGATTCAGCAGGGGCACATGAAACTTCAAGCAAAATCTCTAGCGCTTTTGGCAGGTGCTAGTGAATCCGAGGTAGCTCCCCTGGTCGAGCGCCTCATCGCAGATAAAACCTTTAACTTAGAGACTGCCCAGCGCTATCTCGAAAATTTAAGATCATAAAAACTCAGACGAATTGGTCTGAGTTTTCTTGTGCTTATACTCAATGAAAATCAAAGAGCAAATTAGGAAGCTAGCCGCAGGTTGCTNNTTTTCGAAGAGTATTAAATACTTTTTCCTGGTAATAGTGTAACTGGTAAGAAGTAACCAGTTGTGGCGACTTCCTTGCCTTCGATCTTTTGCAAGAGAAGATCAACAGTGAGGCAGGCAATCTCTTCCAAGGGTTGCTTGATAGCAGCCAGTTGAGGGTAGTAATTTTCGATAAAGTAGGTCCCATCATAGCCGATGACCTTGAGCTCTTCTGGGACAGAAATGCCCAATTCTTGGGCAATTTTAATGACCAGAATAGCTGTCAAATCATCCGAAGCAAAAATGGCATCTGGCTTTTGCCGGGTCAAGATATTCTTGATTTCCATTTCTTTTCTGACGGGAGAAAAGTCACTGGAAACATTGATAATAGGAGCTTTTGGGAGTACAGATGCAAAACCAGCGTGGCGTAGTCCAGTTGGCGAATTAGAATTGTCATTCCCTGTAATCATGATGATAGATTGGGCGCCTGTCTTGACCAAGGTCTGGGCAGCAAGAACTCCACCAGCGTAGTTGTCAGAGGAAACGACAGGAATGTCTGGAGACAGGTTTCGGTCAAAGGAAATAATCGGTGCTGTCACACGATTGTAGTCTTCGATTCCCAAGTTGTGACTACCAGAAATGATGCCGTCCACCTGATTGGCTTCCAACATTTCGATGTACTCACGTTCTTTTTCAGAATCGTGCTTACTGTTGCAGATGATGGTCTTGTACCCATTTTTGAAGAGTTGGTGTTCCAGCTTATCAATCAATTCTGCATAGAAAACATTGGAAATATTGGGGAAAATCAAACCGATTAACTTGGCTGATTTTCCTTGCAGACTACGAGCTAGATTGTTGGGTTTATAGCCCAATTCTCGCATGGCTTCATTTACCTTTTGAATGGTTTTTTCAGATAGATAGCCTTTTTTATTGATAACCCGAGAAACGGTAGTAGGGCTGACGCCTGCAAGTTTGGCGACATCAGTTAGTTTTGCGACCATAATCTAATTCATAGTAAGTTCCAGTTGGGTTTCCAGATTTAATCAGGATACCATTTTGGTCCGCATGTGGGAAGACACGACCGGAAAATACTTTTTCTCCTTTATTGATGAAAATTTCAAAGACAGAGTTATCGATGAAAATCGTAGCAGTAGTAGCTTGATTGTCGATAGGGCAAGAGCGAGTTGTTCCAAATTCTTGGGCATACTGTTCACCAGCCTGGCTACGATCCACTGTCACTCGACCATTTACAAGGTCAAAGTTGATGGAAAGTCCCTTGCCCTCTTGATCAGCAAGTAAGACAATCTCGCTCTGGCTATTAGCTTCCAAGCTGAGTTCAAGTTCGTAAGTGTTCTTAGTTTGGGCACGATTTGAGAAGGCTTCTTCAGAGGCACGAAGGTCCTTGACAGCTGCGACTGGGAATTGGTAGAGTTTACCGTCTTTGATAGTCAGTTCTTTGACCAAAGAGAAGGTTCCTTGGTGGTCAAAACGGTCAGATGGATATGAAACATCAGGCAAGCCAAGCCAGCTAACAGCTAGAGCACGTCCATCAGGAGCGTTGAAGGCTTGAGTTGCATAGGCTTCGAAACCATAGTCCATGTTTTGAAGTTGAGACACATCTACCATTTTAGCATTTTCAGGGTCAAAGGAAGCCCCAATCTTATACATATTTGGAAAGATATTATCGTAGTCTAGAACTTTCTTATCCAATCCCTGTGGGCAGTATAGAAGGACAGGTTGCTCGCCTACAAAGACCAGATTTGGACATTCCATCATGTAGGCGGTGCGGTCGTTAGCAAAGTCAAGGTTACCAACGGCTTGCCAGTTTGTGTAGTCGTTGTCAATAGCTTTGTAGAGACGGACGAAGCCTTTTTTCTCCAAGTCCTGTCCACCGACGATGGCATAATATTGACCCTTGAAGTTAAAAATTTGTGGGTCACGGAAGTGGTCAGTTGAGTCAGCAGGCTGGTCAATCAAGATCTTGTCAATCTTCGTAATCTTACCATCCTTGTCCATCAAGGCCCCAATCTGATATGGGTGACGGATCCAGTTTTCATCACGGACATTTCCTGTATAGAATAGGAACAAGCCATCGCCAAACTGCATGGCAGAACCAGAGTAGGCACCGTGGCTATCTAATGGAGTATCAGGCAAAACTTTGACTCCAGTTTCTCTAAAGTGAACTAAGTCCTCGCTTTCCAATTGAACCCAAGATTTCAAACCGTGGGCTGCACCAAAAGGAAAGTTTTGATAAAAAACAACCCACTTCCCATCAAAGTAGGAAAAGCCATTTGGATCGTTGAGAAGTCCTGTTTTTGGCTCAACATGGTAATGAGTATGCCATGGAGATTGTGCCATATTTTTCTTAATATTTTGAATTTCTTCTTGCGTCCAATCTTGATAGAGTCTGTAACGACGCTCAGTTGTCCATTCCATTCATTCATTCCTCCAAAAATCTTATCACTTTTAATAGTAACCGTTTTCGGTTGAAAAAGCAAGTCTTTTATGTTAAAAAAGAGAAAAAACTGTCAAACGTTTATCACAAATCAAAACCAGAAAATCAATCAACTTTTCAAGAAAAGATGAAAGATAATGAAATAAAATCCTGATAACAAAGATTTTAAACTTATTTTTTCAAGAAATTCCTGATAAAATAGTCAAAAACAATCAATCTAAAGCGTGTCCACTAAGTGGATAGAATATTTTTCTGCAAAACGCTTGACATATTTCTAAAACATGATAAAATAATAGTCGTAAGGGCGGATAAAATCGCTTTCAAACAAGAACAAAATGTTATATAAGGAGATTTTTGCAAATGAACAATCAGGAAATTGCAAAAAAAGTCATCGATGCCTTGGGCGGACGTGAAAATGTCAACAGTGTTGCCCACTGTGCGACTCGTCTTCGTGTCATGGTCAAAGATGAAGGAAAAATCAATAAAGAAGTGATTGAGAACTTGGAAAAAGTTCAAGGTGCTTTCTTTAACTCAGGTCAATACCAAATCATCTTTGGTACAGGTACAGTTAACAAAATGTACGATGAAGTTGTTGCACTTGGTTTGCCAACATCATCTAAAGATGACATGAAAGCAGAAGCTGCTAAACAAGGGAACTGGTTCCAACGTGCTATCCGTACTTTCGGTGACGTTTTCGTTCCAATCATCCCAGTTATCGTAGCGACAGGTCTCTTCATGGGTGTGCGTGGTCTCTTGACTGCTCTTGGAGTGACACTTCCAGCTGATGTGACAACTTACACTCAAATCTTGACAGATACAGCCTTCATTATCTTGCCAGGTTTGGTTGTGTGGTCAACCTTCCGTGTATTCGGTGGAAATCCAGCCGTTGGTATCGTTCTTGGTATGATGCTTGTTTCTGGCTCACTTCCAAATGCTTGGGCAGTTGCTTCAGGTGGTGAAGTAACAGCTATGAACTTCTTTGGTTTCATCCCTGTTGTTGGTTTGCAAGGTTCCGTTCTTCCAGCTTTCATCATCGGGGTTGTCGGAGCTAAATTTGAAAAAGCTGTCCGCAAGGTTGTTCCAGATGTGATTGACCTTTTGGTAACGCCATTCGTGACACTTTTGGTCATGTCTATCCTTGGACTCTTTGTCATTGGACCAGTCTTCCACGTCGTTGAAAACTACATCCTTATCGCTACAAAAGCGATCCTTAGCTTACCATTTGGCCTTGGTGGTTTCTTGATTGGTGGGGTTCACCAATTGATCGTCGTGTCAGGTGTGCACCATATCTTCAACTTACTTGAAGTTCAATTGCTTGCTGCTGACCATGCTAACCCATTCAATGCTATTATCACAGCTGCTATGACAGCTCAAGGTGCTGCAACTGTTGCGGTTGGTGTTAAAACTAAAAATCCAAAACTCAAAACACTTGCTTTCCCAGCTGCTCTTTCTGCCTTCCTCGGTATTACAGAGCCTGCTATCTTCGGGGTGAACTTGCGCTTCCGTAAACCATTCTTCCTTTCATTGATTGCTGGTGCAATCGGTGGTGGATTGGCTTCAATCCTTGGACTTGCTGGTACTGGTAATGGTATCACCATCATCCCTGGTACAATGCTTTACATCGGTAACGGACAACTTGCCCAATACCTTCTTATGGTAGCTGTATCATTTGCACTTGGTTTTGCCCTCACTTACATGTTTGGTTATGAGGATGAAAAAGAAGTTGCTACTGAAGTAGAGACAGAACGTTTGGTCCAAGAAGAAACAACTGGTAACATTCCAGCAACTCTTCAAAATGAAACACTTGTAACTCCTATCGTCGGTGATGTTGTCGCTCTTGCTGATGTTAATGACCCTGTTTTCTCAAGCGGAGCTATGGGACAAGGTATCGCTGTGAAACCAAGTCAAGGTGTGGTCTATGCACCAGCTGATGCTGAAGTTTCAATTGCCTTTCCAACAGGACACGCTTTTGGTTTGAAAACAACTGATGGTGCTGAAGTTTTGATCCACGTTGGTATTGACACTGTGTCTATGAACGGTGACGGTTTTGAAGCAAAAGTTGCTCAAGGTGACAAGGTTAAAGCTGGCGATGTTCTTGGAACATTTGACTCAAACAAAATTGCTGCAGCTGGTCTTGATGATACAACAATGGTTATCGTTACAAATACAGCTGACTACGCTTCAGTAGCTCCAGTAGCAACAGGTTCAGTTGCTAAGGGGGATGCTGTGATCGAAGTGAAAATCTAATCAATCCTCTCTAATGTGAAAACGAACAAATGACATGTTTGTTCGTTTTTGCTTGAATGGTAAGATTTACAGAGGAAAATCTAAAAAATAGAGAAATTTAGACTTTCGAAATATGCTATAATAAAGAAAATAAAAACAAGAGGTTTATCATGACAAAATTATATGGAAGCTTGGAAGCGGGCGGTACAAAGTTTGTCTGTGCTGTCGGTGATGAAAACTTTAACGTTGTAGAAAAAACACAATTTCCAACAACAACTCCAATCGAAACAATCGATAAAACCATTGAGTTCTTCTCAAAATTCGACAACCTTGCTGGTCTTGCAGTTGGTTCATTTGGTCCGATTGATATTGATAAAAACTCAAAAACTTATGGCTTTATCACGACGACTCCAAAACCAAACTGGGCAAATGTGGACTTGCTTGGTGCCCTTCGTCGCGCCCTCAACGTGCCAATGTACTTCACAACCGACGTAAACAGCTCTGCCTATGGTGAAGTGGTTGCCCGTAACAATGCGGGTGGTCGTATCGAAAACTTGGTTTACTACACAATCGGTACAGGTATCGGTGCAGGTGTTATCCAACGTGGTGAGTTTATCGGTGGTGTGGGTCACCCTGAAATGGGTCATTATTATGTTGCTAGACACCCAATGGATATTGAAAAAGAGTTTAAGGGTGTTTGTCCTTTCCATAAGGGATGTCTGGAAGGCTATGCAGCTGGTCCAAGTTTGGAAGCTCGTACAGGTGTTCGTGGGGAAAACATTGAACTCAACAACCCTGTTTGGGATGTTCAAGCCTACTATATCGCTCAAGCTGCGGTTAATGCGACAGTGACTTTCCGCCCAGACGTGATTGTCTTTGGTGGAGGGGTCATGGCTCAACAACACATGCTGGACCGTGTCCGTGAGAAATTTACATCTCTTCTCAATGGCTACCTACCAGTACCTGATGTGCGTGATTACATCGTGACGCCAGCAGTCGCAGGAAATGGTTCTGCTACTCTTGGAAACTTTGTCCTTGCAAAAGAAGTTTCAAAATAAAGCACAAAATCCGCTTGGGAAACCAAACGGATTTTGTGGTTGCAAATAATATTTTTGAGCCTTTCCTTAAGTGATTACGGACGGTAGCGACTTTCTTCGAAATTCCATACCTAAACTTTGAGCCTAATGTCTCAAAGTTTCCGAATACCTGAAACCATTAGATTTCAGGTGTTTCTATCACGGCGGAAAGGCTAGGTAAGTCCTCGCCTTACTATCGAAAAATATGCATGATTTCCATACCAAAGTATATTTAGTATTAAGCTATAGTTAATCTACGCTTTAAAAATCCGCTTGGGAAACCAAACGGATTTTTTACGTGTCAAAGCATTTGCCAGAAAAAGTCAATAATATAGGTCAGACCGTAGGTATAAACCACGAGGGTAAAGGGCTTGGTCAGAATGATGATGATCATATAGCGCTTGAAACTCATCTTGGTCAAGGCAGCCAGCATACAGAGAAAGTCAGCTGGACTAATGGGCCAAATCATCATAAAGATAAAGAAACGGTCAAAACGATTGCCCTTGTCCAACCAGCCGATATACTTGTCATAGGTGCGCTTGCTGACGACAGACTGGACAAAGGCAGCCCCATAGAGGCGCACCAGATAAAAGATAATGGCACAGCCAATCACGATGCCGATATAGTTGTAGATAGTCCCGATGATGTGGCCGTAGATAAAGACCCCAGCCACCGAGGTCAAGGCCCCTGGAATGATAGGGACGACAGTCTGTAAAATCTGTAAAAAGATAAAGAAAGGTGGACCCCAGATGCCTGCCTGCTGGATAAAGGCAGAGAGGGTTTCCTTGGATTGTAAAATCCCAGCCTGATAAGCCCAAATACAGAAAATCAAACTCCCAACACCACCGACAATCGATGAGATGTTGATAACTTGCTGTAAAAGGGGAGAAACAGCTTTCATTTGTTTATCCTGTGACATGTAAACTCCTCATAGATAGTATAACTCTACTATACCATATTTTGGAGGAGAAAGGGGGAATGAGTCTTTTTGATGAGGAATAGAAAGTAAATAGGTATACTTCCTAAAGTTTACATGTATTCTAAGTTTAGAATAATCGTAATTCCATAAATTTACAAGTATTCTACGTTTCGAATAGCTTATCTGAGATAATTTTGATGCATTCGAGCTTTCGAATAGTCATCTTCTCTAAAGTTTAGATGTATTCTGAAGCTAGAAAAGCTAAAATCTAAAAATAATAAGAGTCTCTATCTGATGGATATAATTTATGTTTAGTATGAATCCTTTGAATCGTTAGTTAATTTTAATATTAATCAGTTCTGAAATAATTACTAAATATAGTTAGATGGTGAATGAATTATTGCTAAATTTCAAGTTCAAGTTAGCCATTCAGAAGTCTTCTCTGGGGGACTTGTAGTTCAAGCATTTTTTAGGATAGTTGTTCATCCACTTTTCGATGAAGGCGACTTCTTTGGGAGTCGTTTTTTAGTTCCCTTAGGTAACCATCTACGAATGAGCCTGCTATGATTCTCATTAGTTCCCCTTTTCCAAGAGGCATAGGGATGTGCATAGTAGATATGTTCCTTAGAAAACACATTAGACAAGCGATTGAATTCCGCTCCGTCCATTAGTGGATAAAGGATTACTCCTTCTTGAAATGACAGATGAACTTGTTTCTTATAAAAAATGTTGTCAAGAAATTATCCGTTTTTTTCCAGAAGTTTTAGAGGAAGAAAATTTTATGAGGAAAAAGGAGCTACTCAAATAACAATTCAGGATCAAAAATAGACAGTTGAGGAGCAGAGTGGATAAATTAAGTTTACTACTGTATAATGGATTTATCACTAAAAACGCTCCATGCCATATTTTACATAGCATTAGTCTTCTAAAAATGGACAGAAATCATTGTAAAGGCTATCAAAAAAGAGTATAATGAGTGAAAGAAATTTCGGAGGTTAAAGATGCTAGAAGTAAGAAGTCTAGAGAAAAGTTTTGGATCCAAGCAAGTTTTGTTTGGTATTGACTTTCAAGCGCGACCAGGTCGTATTTTGGGATTAGTCGGGAAAAACGGTGCTGGGAAGACAACAATTTTCCACAGTATTTTGAAGTTTTTAGAATATCAAGGAGAAATCAGTCTGGATGGTCAGGATATTCGTCAGGAAACCTACGCTCGGATTGGCTATCTGCCTGAAGAACGCAGTCTCATGCCTAAATTGACAGTCCTTGAACAAGTTCGCTACTTGGCGACTCTAAAAGGCATGGATGCCAAGGAGGTCAAGGAAAAACTCCCTCAATGGATGAAGAGGTTGGAAGTGAAAGGGAAGCTGACTGATAAAATTAAGAGTCTGTCAAAAGGAAATCAACAGAAGATTCAGCTCATCATTACTCTGATTCATGAACCAGACTTGATTATCTTGGATGAGCCTTTCAGTGGATTAGACCCGGTCAATACAGAATTACTCAAGCAAGTCATTTTTCAGGAAAAAGAGCGCGGAGCAACCATTATCTTTTCTGACCATGTCATGACCAACGTCGAGGAGCTTTGTGATGATATTCTGATGATTAGAGATGGCCGTGTGGTCTTGCATGGACCAGTCCAGGATGTTCGCAATCAATACGGGAAAACGCGTCTCTTTGTTTCAAGTGAACGAAGCAAGGAAGAATTGGAAAATCTTCCTCATGTCAAACAGGTGAGTTTGACCAAACAAGGCAGTTGGAAATTGATCTTGGAGGATGAGAGCGCTGGAAGGGAACTCTTCCCAATCTTGACTCAGGGGCAATATATCGCAACCTTTGACCAGCAAGCGCCAACAATCGATGAAATCTTTAAACTAGAATCAGGGGTGGAAGTATGAGAAATATGTGGGTTGTAATCAAGGAAACCTATCTTCGACATGTCAAATCGTGGAGTTTCTTCTTTATGGTGATTTCGCCGTTCTTGTTTATCGGTCTCTCTGGAGGAATTGGCTATCTCCAAGGCTCTTCAATGGCTAAAAATGATAAAGTGGCAGTAGTGACAACAGTGCCGTCTGTAGCAGAAGGACTGAAGAATGTAAATGGTGTTAACTTTGACTATAAAGACGAAGCAAGTGCCAAAGAAGCGATTAAAGATGAAAAATTAAAAGGCTATCTGACTATTGATCAAGAAGATAGTGTTCTAAAGGCAGTTTATCATGGCGAAACATCGCTTGAAAATGGAATTAAATTTGAGGTTACAGGTACACTCAATGAACTACAAAATCAGCTTAATCGTTCAACGGCCTCCTTGTCTCAAGAGCAGGAAAAACGCTTAGCGCAGACAGTTCAATTCACAGAAAAGATTGATGAAGCCAAGGAAAATAAAAAAATGATTCAAACCTTTGCGGCCGCAGGGCTTGGTCTCATCCTTTATATGATTTTGATTACCTATGCTAGTGTCACTGCTCAGGAAGTGGCTAGCGAGAAAGGAACCAAAATTATGGAGGTGGTCTTCTCTAGTATCCGAGCTAGTCATTATTTCTACGCTCGCATGCTGGCTCTGCTTCTTGTGATTTTGACCCATATTGGCATTTACGTCGTGGGTGGACTTGCTGCCATTCTTCTCTTTAAAGACCTACCAATCTTGGCACAATCTGGTATTTTAAACCATATAGGAGAGGCTTTCTCGCTCAACACCTTATTGTTTGTCTTGGTTAGCCTCTTTATGTACGTTGTTTTAGCAGCCTTCCTAGGTTCTATGGTTTCTCGTCCTGAGGACGCAGGGAAAGCCCTGTCGCCTTTGATGATTTTGATTATGGGTGGTTTTTTTGGAGTGACAGCTCTAGGTGCAGCTGGTGACAATCTCATTTTGAAGATTGGTTCTTATATTCCCTTTATTTCGACCTTCTTTATGCCATTTAGAACCATTAATGGCTATGCAGGGGGAGTAGAAGCATGGATTTCACTTGCTATTACAGTGATTTTTGCGGTGCTAGCAACCGGATTTATCGGACGCATGTATGCTAGTCTAGTCCTTCAAACAGATGATTTAGGGATATGGAAAACCTTTAAACGTGCCTTAGCTTATAAATAGAAGAGCCTCGCGAAAGCGAGGTTTTTTAGAGATAAAAAGAGTGGAATCACGAACCTAATTATGCACACATTATGTAAACAGGTTGCTTGAAAACTCAATTGTATAGTGAACTGAATCTGGACTAGGATAATATTGCTTCTAAAACATTCTTATGAATTGATTTGAATTCCAAAATCTCATCGTTCCGTTCTTATTTCATTTTGCGATATAGTGAAAGGAAATAAGTCAGCTCATAAAAAACGCATACTACCAGGATTTTTTAAGACCTGATAGTATGCATTTTTTGATTGTGAAGACTTTTCATCCAGCCTCTTTATGTGATAAAGTATCGTTAATAGTCAATGAAAATCAGACTGGGAAGTTAGCGGAAGGCTCCTCGAAACATAGTTTTGAGGTTGAGGAACTGACCAAGTCAGTAACATATACACACTAAGGACAAGCTGATGTGGTTTGAAGAGTATAAAAATCTGTTTCGTAAGCATCCAATAATAGGGTGTTTTGATAGTGTCATCATTTGGATAAGCATTATAGTATAGTGATATGAAATCAACTAAAATAAATAAGAAATATAGATTATCAAAACTTTTTGAAAAGATTGCATTAAATCTAAATAACATAGACGTCTTCAGCGTGTGCTGTCTCATCTTATGCGAAAATCTTATAAGGAGAGTATAGAAAATCTCGATTGTAATCAACTAACTGATTGGAGAAACGTATAAATATGAGAAGTTAGACCCCCATGTCACTACCATAATGAGATTGCTCGAATTCCTTGCTTTTTAACTCAATATCAAACTGGCTACGATAGGGCTGACAAAGACATAGAGAATACCGGTGACACCGATAGCCAAACCACCCATGGCTCCTGCTACAGAGCCGTATCGGAAGGCTGTTCCTGTTCCAACTGCATGGCCTGTTCCTCCAAGGGAAAGACCAACAGCTACTGGGTCGTCAATTTTCAACCACTTCAAAAGGGTTGGGCCGACGACACTGGTTAAAATCCCAGTTGCCACTACTACCACCAAGGTCACAGTGGTCAGACCTTGCAATTTTTCTGTGATTCCCACTGCCATGGCGGTTGTCACTGACTTGGGAAAGAGAGAAATAGCTAGGAAAAAGTCCATGCCAAATATTTTCGCTACAAGAGCTGTGAAAGAGGTATTGACAACTACCGCTAGCAGACTACCAAAGAGAATACTCCGAGCGTGGTGCTTCATCAAGTGAAAACTCCTGTAAAGCGGAATCCCTAGAGCAACAGTCGATGGGACAATCAAGTTGTTCAAATAAACCCCACCTTGGTAGTAATCTTGGTAAGAAATACCTGTCACCTTTAGAAAGATGATAATGAAAACAGCTGACAAAAGCAAGGGCGTTGTCAAAGGATGGGGAAAACGTCTGTAAATCAACATTCCCACTAGATAAGCTAGGATAGATAGGGCAAGCCCAAATAGGGGATTGGAAACAAATTCACTCATTTGGCATCTCCTTTCTCATAATCTCCCTCAAATCGTCTCTTGATAAACTGAACGACCAAGGCAATAAGGATAATATTGATAACAGCTGCAAAAAAGACAATCAAAACAATGGGCAAAAGATAGGGAGCAATCACATCAAACTTTTCCATGATTCCCACTGCTGGTGGCAAAAAGAGAATGGTCATATTGGCCAGCAAGAAATTCCCCACCATGTTGACATGCCTGGTTCTCAGCCACTTGAATTGTAGGGCTAGAAAGAGAATAATCAAACCGATAATACTGCCTGGGATAGGCAAATGAAAGAAACTGGAAATCCCCTCTCCGATTAGAGAAATCACAAAGAGAATCATTAATTGAACATATAATTTCATCCTAAACTCCACGAAATAGATTTCTGCATACCAGTTTACTCTTTTTTCAGAAAATTTCAAGCAAATGCATAAGGGATAATGAAAATTAAAGAACAAACTAGGAAGTCAGCTGCATGTTGCTCAAAACAAAGTATTGGGGTTGTAGGTCAAACTGACATAGTTTGAAGCGATTTTCGAAGAATATTACTTTTCTTTGCTTAAGTGAATGACTTGGTCGTAGTGTTTTAAGTCTTCTTCCGTGTAGTGGTGAATGACTTCAATGACTGTTTGAGGTAGGGAGAAGAGCAAGTCGCTAATTTTTCTGCTATTTTCCGAGTCAAGATTGGCCTTAATCTCATCTGCTAAGATGAGTTGGCTATCATGGTAGAGGGCGCGAGCGATTTCTAGGCGTTGTTTCTCGCCACCAGATAGACTATCATTGCTGAGGGGTCGATTTTTCAAATGTTCTAATCCTGTTTTTTTGAGGATATGATTTAAAGTCTCTGGATTTTTATCCAGTCCTAGAAGGATATTGTCTTCCAGAGATAGCGTGTCAAAGCAATGGCTATCTTGGAGAATATAGGAACTAATACTTGTGATTTCTTGACGTGACAGGTTCTGACCAGCAAAGCTAATCTGTCCACTTGTCGGTGTCTCTTCTCCATGAATGATATTGAGCAGGGTCGTTTTACCAGAGCCACTTTCCCCGATAATGGCGATTTTTTCTCCTTGCTTGATGTGTATGGAAATCGGAGATAAGAGGACATTCCCATCTTTTTCTAGGGAGATGCTGTTAAGCTGAATAGGGAAAATATTTTCTATACTTCTAAGCGAGATGGAGTCAGACTGCCCCAAAAGTTTTTGGTATTTGTTGAGAAGAGTTCGATTCGCTTTTCGGGTGTTGGTAAAGTAAGCCAACTCTTGGAATTGATAGCCGATATTATGGGAAACCAGATAGATGGCCACAAAACTAGCCGCATCTAAATAATTATAGTAGGTCATAAAGCCACCGATGACAATAGGTGTGACGGAGCAAAAGGCATCGATGCTATTGATCAAGAGACTGTTTAAAGTTCGTTGCTTTTCATAGTTGATTTCGACATCCAGACTGGTTTGTAATTGCTTTTGATAGTGAGCAAAAAAGTAGTCTTGCCCCTGATAATGGCGAATTTGTTGGCTACCACCAATAAAATTTGTCAAGCTTGCTAAGTAGCTCTGGTTAACAGTGGACCGCTTTTCAGAAAGTGAATCCAAACGCTTGGATCCGATAGCACTGCAGAGTACAGGAAAGGAGTAGAAGAGGATGAAAATCAAGCCCAGGTGAAAATTGGTCCACAGGGCATAGAGAATGGACACAGTTGTGAAGCCAAGAGAAGAAATGATGATGACCGTTGGCTCAATATAGCTTTCTTCTAGTTGCTTGACGTCGTTTTCTAGGTCAGACAAAATATCCTTTTCATCAATCTCATAACTATTTAAAAATCGCTTGAAAATAGCACTCTTGATTCCATATTTGAAGTCAGTAATCAAACGAGCGTAGTAATAGCGTTTCCCAGCCAAGCCTAGTAAGAGGATGAGGTTTCCAAGGATTCCTAGAATCAATACTTTCCAAAGAAGGCCTAGTTCTTGATTGGTAAAACTGGCAACAATATTCTGAACAAGGGCTGGCGTGATAATTGCTTCCAGCCAAGTAATGGCAATAGAAAAGAAGTAAAGTACGAGGTGTTTCTTAGTAACAAATCTTCTCAGCATAAAGAGTTGCCCTCCTTATCGATATACATGTAATCAGTTTTAAAGTTATTATACTCCTTTATCTCAAATACTTCATATAAAAATGTAATTTTTGGGGATATACAATTAAATGAAAATATCGTACTGACACAGATTAAAACAAAAAGCGAACAAAACAAAATTCGTTGTTTCGATTCGCTTTTTGTATTATTATCTAGATTTTTTTGTAGCTCTGATAACAATTAGTCTGAGCATGTACACTAATAGCTGATGGAATAAAATGTGTACTTTAGATTATTTCCAAGCGCCACTGGCATCTACATAGTAACCATCTGGTGTGTAGGTATTGTGAAGCATCTTACCTGATGAAGCAAGGTAGTACCAAGATCCGCTATCTTTTACCCAGCCTGTTGCCATAGAACCTGAGTTGTTTAGATAATACCAAGATCCACTATCTTTGATCCAACCTGTCGCCATAGAACCTGAGTCTTTTAGGTAATACCAAGAGTGATTATCATATAGCCAGTCACTAGCAATCATGGCTCCTGATGATTTAAAGGCATACCAGTTGCCACCCTGATAGAGCCAAGTTTGATTGAACATGACTCCGTTATCATTCATAAAGTACCAAGTTCCCTTGTCCTTAACCCAATCGTTCTGCACTAGTTGACCTTGTTTTTGATAGTACCAGCTTTCACTGTAATTCTTTTTTAGCCAGCTTTCTGCTTTTACAATCGGATAAAGTATTTTGAAGGCTCCTCCCCCTCTGTAGGAATGACTGATAACTCCTGGTTTTTGAAGTTTCAATTCTACATAGTCGTCTGCCCAAGCAAATACTTTTTGACCATTGACAGTCTCTGGTAAGGTAGCAGTGTAGGTCTTAGTTTGATAGTCCCATTTTGCATCAAGGTAGGTGTGTTGATCATTTGATTCGTCAATACGGAAGTAACCACTCTTTCCGCCATCATGATACACATCATCTACTACTTTAGTGGACCAGGTCTTTACTTCGTTTCCGCTCTTGGCTTCTACCTTGATATCTCCTCTATAGCCATAAGGTACATAGAAATTCAGGTAACGCCCCTCTACCCCCATCATAGACTTGTCCTTTTCTTGACCTAGGAAATTGACAGTTTGATCTTGACCATTGAGACTGACCGTCCACTCGATTTTCTCGGTTTTTGGCAAATTCAAGACTTTGATATCTACTTCATGTCCATTGTCAAATCGAAGAATTTTGCCATCTTGATACTTAATCCCACCCTTGATAACCCATTCTTCTTCCAACTCGAAGGCCTTTCCTGAATGAGGGAAAGCCAGTAAGGCTAGACCAGCTAAAGACAAACCAAATAATGTGATTTTTTTTGATACTTTCATTTTCTTAACTCCTTATTTTTGAAATAAAACAAATTGACTGTTTTCTGGATAAATTGATACATGTTGCTCCTTGTTACTGCTGGATGCAGCTTCAAGGACTAGAGGATAAGAGTATTGATACAGTTCCTCTAAAGTGATTTTTCCGTTAGTATTGGTGTTTGCCATAGACGAAATAATTCCATTTTGAAGTGAATCCCAGCCTGTAAATACCGTTTTATAGCTACTAATAGATATCGTACAGTTTTTTTCTCCATGACAAGTAAAGGTGGTTCACATCGTTTTCGATAGAAGATTTAAATAGTTCTTGCATATTTGCAATAATCTCAGCTTTTGTTTTATCTGGGAAACGAACAACTTTACTAAAGTTTTGATTACTAAAAACCTTTTCCATAGCATTAACATCTTCGATAGGTACTGCTCTCGTTGATGTTTCACCTGTTTTAGTGTAAGAACCGTCAGAGTGTTTATACCACCAACGGCTATTCGATTGAATCCAACTGCCATTGGAGTGGCTATAATCCTAGGGAGAGATAGATTCTTGAGCAGAAACTGGATTATTTACTGGTAATGTTGCCACTAGGCTCAGTAAAGCAACTGATGACAATAAAATTTTTTTCATAATCATATTGTCCTTTCTGTTTTATTTTTGTATAATCATAATCATATCACAAATAAAAAAACAGGTTTTATTTTTTGCAGAAATGGAAGAGGAATAGTATGGAAAATTTTGGAGCAGTTTTAAAGGATATTCGTATTTCAAAAAATTTTCGTCTTAAAGATTTGGCTTGTGATAAGATTAGTGAGTCAACTATTTCTCGTTTCGAAAATGGGATTACAAAATTATCTATTGATCATTTTTACATGTTGTTAAATCGCCTGGGGATATCATTTTCGGAATTTGAAGAATTAGTTCATTGCTATTATTCCAAAAAAGAATGCTTTTTTGAAGAATTAGAGCATGCTGTAAACTCTTCAGATATCATTTTGTTACAAGAACTAATAAATAAAATAGAACTAAAACAAAAGCAGGAAAAAAGTTTATGCAATTGTCACATAAAGTTGATTGCTGAACAACAGATCAACCGGCTTGCAAACCTTCCTTACAATGCCTCTAAATGTAATGAGCTAATCAAGTATTTGCTTTCTGTAGATAATTGGATGGAGTATGAACTTAAAATTTTCTATAATTCGGTGTTTTTTATGAATACTAGGATCATAAGTTTACTATATAGAGTGGTAATCAAGAAAACACGACATTTTTTAAAAACAGATATGGGAACACATAGAGTAATTCCTTTATATTTATTTAATTTAGAATTACTATTAAAAAATAATTTGTTAGATAGCGCTCAATTTTTTATAGATGATTTAGAAAATTTACTGACCAGACAAGGATATTATTTTGAAAAGAATTATTTGCTTTTTTTAAAAGGTATTTATCTCATAAAAACGAATCAAGTAGAGTTAGGTAAAAAAGAATGTTCCAAAGCTATGAGAATATGTAAGGAATATAATGATAGTGTCACAATAGAGAAATTAAACAAGACCTTTAAATCAGATTTAAAAGGATTTGTTTTTAAATAAAGTTAGACAGAAAATGAAATAAAAGAAAAAGGATAGCCTCTCTGCGATGAGATGTTATCCTTTTTGATTTTAAAATTATTGCAAATTAACCTTGTTTCTCAAGATGTAGTAGGTTCCGAGGTAAAAGATAGCTATGAAAATGAGTTCTTCAACAATACTTATACTTGCTCCCATATAGAAATGGTCATTAAGTCCTACAAGTGAATTGACATAGAAATTAGAACTAAGATTGAAGAAAAGTTCAATAAATCCAATGACGATTTGGATCCCAATGTAGGCTGCAACAGCGAGTGCTGTACGGTATTCATTGAAAAGCTGTCCAATGGAAATAGCCAAGTAGATGCAGAGGATACTGGAAATGGTATTTAGTAGGAAGGATATACCTGTAAGAAGGATCTGAGGGAGATGTGTTTCTACAAATGTAATCACATAAGAAAGAGGGATCCATTCTGGAACCGTTATGGTCACAATAATAACAGCACTTAGAGCTAGGATAGCAGTGCTAATCATCGACCAGATAAAGGCACCGACTAGTTTGGCTGTGATGATATGGTGTTCAGATACTGGAAGGGTCAAAGTCAGATAGCCTTGTCGGTCATAGACACTGCCTTTAAAGCGTTTAATGATTAAGAAAAGAGTTGAAATTCCAAGTGTAATCATCAAGCCACCAAAGACGAGGGCTAGAAAAGTAAGTAAAACAGGTTGGCTTTCTTTGACAGGCAGATTGTTATAGGTCTGTGCTTGTATCCCGATAAGGGCAGAAAGGACTAGCACAGCAGCGTAGAGGGCTAAATACCACTTGTTAACATTTTTAAATTCGTAGCGAATTAAATTCCAAAACATAAATAATCTCCTTTGCTTAGGCCTTAAATTCCTGACGGAAGAGTTGGTCAATGGATTCACCTGACTCATAGCGAATATCATCTACATTGCCTTGACGGACGACTTTTCCATCTTTGAGGAAGACAATTTCATCCAAGATTGGCTCGATATCTGAAATCAAGTGGGTTGAAATCAAAACGGTAGAAGTCGGTGAGTAGTTGTTGATAATGGTATTGAGGATATAATCACGGGCTGCTGGGTCCACCCCACCAATGGGTTCGTCCAAAACGTAGAGACGAGCATCACGGCTCATAACCAAAATTAGTTGGACCTTTTCCTTGTTCCCTTTTGATAATTTCTTGAGACGACTATTTTCATCAATGCCTAGGTCTGCAAGCAGATGATGGGCGCGTTCAAGATTGAAATCTTTATAGAAGGTCTTGAAGTAGGTTAGGGCTTCTTTGACCTTCATTTGCTCATTGAGATAGGTCGTATCTGGCAAATAAGCTACGATGGCCTTGGTTGCTGGGCTTGGGTCCATGTCGTTGATAAGGACGCGTCCTTGGTCTGGTTGTAAGAGGCCATTGATTAGTTTAATCAATGTTGTTTTCCCTGAGCCGTTTGGCCCAAGGAGACCAACAATTTTTCCAGCTGGGATGTCAAGGGAAACATTTTCAAGGGCTGGTGTTGATCCATAAGATTTGGATACATTTTCAAATGCTAGTAATGACATAGGCTTAAACTCCTTTAATATAATCGCCGACTACGCCTGGTAGTTCTTCTTTTTCATAGCCAAAATGGGTCATGGAGGAAACGAAGTGTTCCAATTCTTCTTCCGATAATTGTTTGCGTGATTGGGCGATTAGCTCCTTATCCTCAGTCACAAATCGTCCAGTTGTTCGCTTACTGTAGACAAATCCTTCTCGTTCGAGATCTGACAAGGCTCTTTGGATGGTGTTGGGATTGACACCAGCCTCGCTAGCTAGCTCTCGCACGGTTGGAAGTTGTTGATTGGGTTCCAGTGTATGGGAAACAATCTGAAGCTTGATTTTCTCCATAATCTGTAAATAGATGGGTTTTTTGTTGTCAAATGTCCAGGACATCTTGGTCTCCTTTCTTTTTATCTATTTGTCTTAATTAAATAATACAACAAAACAAAAAACTTGTCAAGCAAAAAGAAGAATTGTTTTGGGAATCGTTTAAAAAATGGTATAATGAAAAGAAAACGATAAGGAGGGAAAGGATGCGTTGTCCAAAATGTGGGGCTACCAAGTCAAGTGTTATCGATAGTCGCCAAGCAGAAGAAGGGAACACTATTCGTAGAAGACGTGAGTGCGATGAATGCCAGCACCGTTTTACAACCTACGAACGAGTAGAAGAAAGAACCTTAGTGGTTGTTAAAAAAGATGGCACACGGGAACAATTCTCCAGAGATAAAATCTTTAATGGGATTATCCGCTCAGCCCAGAAACGTCCTGTGTCAAGTGATGAAATCAACATGGTAGTCAATCGTATCGAACAGAAACTCCGTGGTCGAAATGAAAACGAAATTCAAAGTGAGGACATTGGTTCACTCGTCATGGAGGAGTTGGCTGAATTGGATGAGATTACCTATGTACGTTTTGCCAGTGTCTATCGTAGTTTTAAGGATGTCAGTGAGTTAGAGAGCTTACTCCAACAAATCACCCAGTCCTCTAAAAAGAAAAAGGAAAGATAAATGAAGCCAATTGACCGTTTTTCTTATCTAAAGAATAATCGGGTGTCGCAAGATACCTCATCTCTGGTACAGTGCTACCTCCCGATTATCGGTCAGGAGGCACTGAGCCTTTATCTTTATACAATCAGTTTTTGGGATAATGGCAGAAAGGAATACCTCTTTTCAAGTATTCTCAACCATCTCAATTTTGGAATGGATAGATTGATAAAAGCCCTGAAAATCCTATCTGCTTTCAATCTCTTGACCCTCTATCAAAAGGGGGAAGTTTATCAGCTAGCCCTCCATGCTCCTCTTTCGAGTCAGGATTTTTTGGAACACCCTGTTTATCGTAGACTCTTGGAAAAAAAGATTGGCGATGCAGCTGTGGAGGATTTGAAAGTTGAGAGTGCTGAGGGAGAAGAAATACCTATCTCGCTCAATCAAGTCTTTCCAGATTTGGAAGAACTGGGAAGTCAAGAAGACCTTAGTCTCAAGAAGAAAGTGGCCAACGATTTTGACTTGGACCATTTTCGTCAGCTTATGGCTAGAGATGGCCTTCGCTTTGCGGATGAGCAGTCCGATGTCTTAAACCTCTTTGCCATTGCCGAGGAGAAGAAATGGACTTGGTTTGAGACCTATCAATTGGCTAAGTCAACAGCTGTTTCCCAGGTCATTTCAACCAAACGCATGCGGGAAAAAATCGCTCAAAAACCGATTTCTTCTGATTTTAGTCCTAAGGAAGCAACCATTATCAAGGAAGCAAAAAGTAAAACTGCCCTGCAGTTCTTGGCAGAAATCAAGCAAACACGTAAGGGAACCATTACCCAAACAGAAAGAGAACTCTTGCAACAGATGGCTGGCTTGGGCTTGCTGGACGAAGTCATCAATATCATTCTCTTATTGACCTTTAATAAGGTGGATTCAGCAAACATCAATGAGAAATATGCCATGAAAGTGGCCAATGACTATGCCTATCAAAAGATACATTCGGCAGAAGAGGCAGTCTTGCGCATCCGTGAGAGAGGGCAGAAGAATCAGGCTCAAAAGGCTAGTAAACCGAGTCCTACCAAGTCCAATGTACCCAAGTGGAGCAATCCAGATTATAAGAATGAAACCAGCGAGGAAACTCGTCTGGAACTAGAACGTAAGAAACAAGAACTATTAGCTCGATTAGAAAAAGGAGGAGATTAGATGGAAAGTGTCGGAGACGTACTCAAACGTCAACCTAGCCGTTTTCATTATCAAGATTTGGTTCAGAAAATCATGAAGGACCCTGATGTTGCGGCCTTTATCCAGCAAGAATCCTTGACTCCAGAGGAATTGAAACGCAGTATCTCCAAGTTTAATCAGTACATCACCGAGCGTGATAAGTTTCTTCGTGGTGATACGGATTATATTGCCAAAGGCTACAAGCCTATACTAGTCATGAATCATGGCTATGCGGACGTTTCTTATGAAGAAACTCCTGAACTAATTGCGGCGGAAAAAGAAGCGGCTATTAAGAACCGTCTCAAGTTAATCAATCTGCCAGCCAGTCTCAGGAAAGCTAGTTTGGCTCAAGTAGACTTGGATGATTTGGGGCGCTTACCAGTTTTTGAAAAGTTATTAGCATTCGTGGAGCAATATCCAGCTATTCGAAAAGGTCTTTACCTATATGGAGACTTTGGTGTGGGTAAAAGTTTCATGGTGGCTGCCTTAGCCCATGATTTATCAGAAAAACGTGGTGTTTCATCCACTCTTCTCCACTATCCTAGCTTTGTCATCGATGTCAAAAATGCTATCGGTGATGGTAATGTCAAGACCTTGGTGGATGAGCTTAAGCTTTCTGAAGTCCTGATTTTAGATGACATTGGTGCCGAACAATCAACAGCTTGGGTGCGTGACGAAATCCTGCAGGTCATTCTCCAATATCGGATGCAGGAAAATTTACCGACTTTTTTCACCTCCAACTTCAACTTTGAAGAATTGGAGCAGCATTTCGCTAAAGGGAAGCATGGAAATGACGAAACCTGGGAAGCCAGACGCGTCATGGAACGCATCCGTTATTTGGCTGAGGAGACTCGTTTAGAAGGAGTGAACCGTCGATGACAGAAACGATTAAACTGATGAAAGCTCATACTTCAGTGCGTAGATTTAAGGAGCAAGCCCTTCCTCAGGAAGACTTGACTGAAATCCTGACTGCAGCCCAGATGGCCTCGTCTTGGAAGAATTTTCAATCCTACTCTGTTGTTGTGGTACGAAGTCAGGAAAAGAAAGATGCCTTGTATGAATTGGTACCTCAAGAAGCCATTCGCCAGTCAGCTGTTTTTCTTCTTTTTGTCGGAGATTTGAACCGAGCAGAAAAGGGAGCACGACTTCATACCGACATCTTCCAACCTCAAGGTGTAGAAGGTCTTTTGATTAGTTCGGTCGATGCGGCCCTTGCTGGTCAAAATGCCCTGCTGGCAGCTGAAAGTTTGGGCTATGGAGGTGTCATCATTGGTTTGGTACGGTACAAGTCAGAAGAAGTGGCAGAGCTTTTTAACCTGCCTGACTACACCTATCCTGTTTTTGGGATGGCACTAGGTTTACCAAATGAAGAGCATGAAGTCAAACCTCGCTTGCCATTGAATCAAGTGGTCTTTGAGGAAGAATACCAGGAACAAACAGTTGATGTGATTGAGGCTTATGACCGTGTACAGGCGGACTATGCTGGGGCGCGTGCGACAACAAGCTGGAGTCAACGCCTAGCAGAACAGTTTGGTCAAGCTGAACCAAGCTCAACTAGAAAAAATCTTGAACAGAAGAAGTTATTGTAGAAAGTGAGAAATTATGGCCCTACCAACTATTGCCATTGTAGGACGTCCCAATGTTGGGAAATCAACCCTATTTAATCGGATCGCTGGTGAGCGAATCTCCATTGTAGAGGATGTCGAAGGAGTGACACGTGACCGTATCTATGCAACGGGTGAGTGGCTCAATCGTTCGTTTAGCATGATTGATACAGGAGGAATCGATGACGTCGATGCTCCTTTCATGGAACAAATCAAGCACCAGGCAGAAATTGCCATGGAAGAAGCCGATGTTATCGTCTTTGTGGTGTCTGGTAAGGAAGGAATTACCGATGCAGACGAATACGTAGCCCGTAAGCTTTATAAGACCCACAAACCAGTTATCCTCGCGGTTAACAAGGTGGACAACCCTGAGATGCGAAATGATATCTATGATTTCTATGCTCTTGGTTTGGGTGAACCATTGCCTATCTCATCTGTCCATGGTATCGGTACAGGGGATGTGCTAGATGCCATCGTAGAAAATCTTCCAAATGAATATGAAGAAGAAAACCCAGATGTGATTAAGTTTAGCTTGATTGGTCGTCCCAACGTTGGAAAATCAAGCTTGATCAATGCCATCTTGGGAGAAGACCGTGTTATTGCCAGTCCAGTTGCTGGAACAACTCGTGACGCCATTGATACCCACTTTACAGATACAGATGGTCAAGAGTTTACTATGATTGATACAGCTGGTATGCGTAAATCTGGTAAGGTTTATGAAAATACTGAGAAATACTCTGTCATGCGTGCCATGCGTGCTATTGACCGCTCAGATGTGGTCTTAATGGTCATCAATGCGGAAGAGGGGATTCGTGAATACGACAAGCGTATCGCAGGATTTGCCCATGAAGCTGGTAAAGGGATGATTATCGTGGTCAATAAGTGGGATACACTTGAAAAAGACAACCACACTATGAAAAACTGGGAAGAAGATATTCGTGAGCAGTTCCAATACTTGCCTTACGCACCGATTATCTTTGTATCAGCTTTGACCAAGCAACGTCTCCACAAACTTCCTGAGATGATCAAGCAAATCAGTGAAAGTCAAAACACACGTATTCCATCAGCTGTCTTGAACGATGTGATTATGGATGCCATTGCCATCAACCCAACACCGACAGACAAGGGAAAACGCCTCAAGATTTTCTATGCGACCCAAGTGGCAACCAAACCACCAACCTTTGTCATCTTTGTTAACGAAGAAGAACTCATGCACTTTTCTTACCTGCGTTTCTTGGAAAATCAAATCCGCAAGGCTTTTGTCTTTGAAGGAACACCAATCCATCTCATCGCAAGAAAACGTAAATAAAAAAGTAGAATCTGGAATGACATTTCCAGATTTTTTTGATATAATAAAATAATAGAAAACGCTATCAAAAAGGAGGTGTCGATGAAACATTTATTTAAATTGATAATCTTATTTCCCTGGTTTTACTTTTTCAGCTGGATTGAAAAGGATAATAGAGAAAGTAAATTTTTCCCAATTTTTTACTATTTTTACTGGTTTTACATTCCCCTCTATGCTCTTTTTAGCCTTGCTTGGACAGTTGTTTCAGTTCTGTTTTTCAATATCGTCTTGAGAAATTTGACAGATATCAAGTTATGGGGCATTTGGTTTCTTTTTATTCTGCTAGCTATTGGTCTGAATAGGTTAACTTATTCCTGTTTCAAAAAAATGCTTAGACTAAGAAAGGAGTTAGGGAAGTCTAAAGGTGGAAGGCATTGATTTATATTGGTAATAACATTTAATAGAACGAAACTAAAGAAAACAATTTTAAAGAGGAGGTGTCGCTGATGAAACTGTCGTTTAATTGGTTTAATTTGATACTCTTATTTCCTTGTTTTTATTTTTTCTATTGGATAGACAATGCTGACAGAAACAGTAAAATTTTCTCCATCTTCTACTATTTTTACTGGATTTATATTTCCCTTTTAGCTCTGTTTAGCTTGGATATGACAATTTTTTCATTCTTATTTTTCCCTTTTGTTCTAAATCATGAATCAGATGCTAGTGCTTGGGGTGTTTGGTTGCTTTTGATAGTCTTATCTCTAGGCAGTGACTGGTTAGACTATATCTTTTTCAAAAACATGTTTCGCTTGAGACGGGAACTAGGACAATCTAAAGGCGAAAGGCATTGATTTATATCGGTTTTTATTTATAGGAGGTGGCTTATGGAACATCTAAAATCATTTATTACACGCTATTCTAAGGTCTATATTGGTTTAGTTCTGTTGATCTGGATTGCTTTCTTCTTTCTTCCTTGGGGCAGTCCGATTCTGGGGGGAAAGATTGACCTCTTCAGCATACAGAAAGTCTTGCTAGTTTTTGGTATTCTGTCTATTTTGATGGCCTTGCTGTCCAAGAAAGTCAGTCTCTTTGTTTTTGGATTGATCTGCTGTTTTTCTCTTTGGATAAATCTATTTATCCTATTTGCGATTTTGCCGATTTTTGTTGGCAATTAAAGCATCATAAAAGTCAGAGAGGTTAGCTTGGAAACTAGCCTCTTTTTCCTTTTCAAAATGGGGATTCTTCCTTGAAAATAATCAGTAATTGTGCTAAAATTAAAAGAACATTCTAAAATATTCGGAATTTAAAGTAAGGAAAAACATGGCTAATATTTTAAAAACAATTATCGAAAATGATAAAGGAGAAATCCGTCGTCTGGAAAAGATGGCTGACAAGGTTTTCAAATACGAAGACCAAATGGCTGCTTTGACTGACGACCAACTAAAAGCAAAAACAGTTGAATTTAAAGAACGTTATCAAAATGGAGAATCACTGGATTCATTACTTTATGAAGCATTTGCGGTTGTCCGTGAAGGTGCCAAACGTGTCCTAGGTCTCTTCCCATATAAGGTTCAGGTTATGGGGGGGATCGTTCTTCACCATGGTGACGTGCCAGAGATGCGTACAGGGGAAGGGAAAACCTTGACTGCGACTATGCCGGTATACCTCAATGCCCTTTCAGGTAAAGGGGTTCACGTAGTTACGGTCAATGAGTACTTGTCAGAACGTGATGCGACTGAGATGGGTGAATTGTACTCATGGCTTGGTTTGTCAGTAGGGATTAACTTGGCTGCCAAATCTCCAATGGAGAAAAAAGAAGCCTATGAGTGTGATATTACCTACTCAACCAACTCAGAAATCGGATTTGACTACCTTCGTGACAACATGGTCGTTCGTGCTGAAAACATGGTACAACGTCCGCTCAACTATGCCTTGGTCGATGAGGTTGACTCAATTTTGATTGACGAGGCCCGTACACCATTGATTGTATCAGGTGCTAATGCAGTTGAAACCAGTCAGCTCTACCATATGGCAGACCACTATGTGAAATCTTTGGACAAAGACGACTACATCATCGATGTGCAGTCTAAGACTATTGGTTTGTCTGATTCAGGGATTGACAAGGCTGAAAGCTACTTCAAACTTGAAAACCTCTATGACATCGAAAACGTAGCTCTGACTCACTTTATCGATAACGCCCTTCGTGCCAACTACATTATGCTTCTCGATATTGACTACGTGGTGAGCGAAGAACAAGAAATCTTGATTGTCGACCAATTTACAGGTCGTACCATGGAAGGTCGTCGTTATTCTGATGGCTTGCACCAAGCTATTGAAGCCAAAGAAGGTGTGCCAATTCAGGATGAAACCAAGACATCTGCCTCAATCACTTACCAAAACCTTTTCCGTATGTACAAGAAATTGTCTGGTATGACGGGTACAGGTAAGACGGAGGAAGAAGAATTCCGTGAAATCTACAACATTCGTGTTATTCCAATCCCAACCAACCGTCCTGTTCAACGTATTGACCACTCAGACCTTCTTTATTCAAGTATCGAGGCTAAGTTTAAGGCGGTTGTCGAAGACGTTAAGGCTCGTTACCAAAAAGGTCAGCCTGTCTTGGTTGGTACAGTAGCGGTTGAAACAAGTGACTACATTTCTAAGAAATTGGTTGCAGCTGGCGTTCCTCACGAAGTCTTGAATGCCAAAAACCACTATAGAGAAGCCCAAATCATCATGAATGCTGGGCAACGTGGTGCCGTTACCATCGCAACCAACATGGCCGGTCGTGGTACCGACATCAAGCTTGGTGAAGGGGTTCGCGAATTGGGTGGACTTTGTGTGATTGGTACAGAACGCCACGAAAGCCGTCGTATCGATAACCAGCTTCGTGGACGTTCAGGTCGTCAAGGAGACCCAGGTGAGTCACAATTTTACCTATCTCTTGAAGATGATTTGATGAAACGTTTTGGTTCTGAACGCTTGAAGGGAATCTTTGAACGTCTCAACATGTCTGAAGAGGCGATTGAGTCTCGTATGTTGACACGTCAGGTTGAGGCAGCGCAAAAACGTGTCGAAGGAAATAACTACGATACTCGTAAACAAGTCCTTCAATACGATGATGTCATGCGTGAACAACGTGAGATTATCTACGCTCAACGTTACGATGTCATCACTGCAGATCGTGACTTGGCACCTGAAATTCAGTCTATGATCAAACGCACGATTGAACGTGTCGTTGATGGTCATGCGCGTGCCAAGCAAGATGAAAAACTAGAGGCGATTTTGAACTTTGCTAAGTACAACTTGCTTCCAGAAGATTCAATTACGATGGACGACTTGTCAGGCTTGTCTGATAAGGCTATTAAGGAAGAACTCTTCCAACGTGCCTTGAAGGTTTACGATAGTCAGGTTTCAAAACTACGTGATGAAGAAGCAGTTAAAGAATTCCAAAAAGTCTTGATTCTACGAGTGGTAGATAACAAGTGGACAGATCATATCGATGCCCTTGATCAATTGCGTAACGCGGTTGGACTTCGTGGCTATGCTCAGAACAATCCTGTTGTTGAGTATCAGGCAGAAGGTTTCCGTATGTTTAATGACATGATTGGTTCGATTGAGTTTGATGTGACACGTTTGATGATGAAAGCACAAATTCATGAACAAGAAAGACCACAGGCAGAACGCCATATCAGTACAACAGCGACTCGTAATATTGCTGCTCACCAAGCAAGTATGCCAGAAGATTTGGATTTGAGCCAGATTGGACGCAATGAACTTTGCCCATGTGGTTCTGGTAAGAAGTTTAAAAACTGTCACGGTAAAAGACAATAAAATGAGATAGTTTAGATGCGGATACCTTGTGAAAAGTAAATTTTTACTTGGTATCCGTTTGCTTTATAAGGAGATGAGTTATGGTATTTACAGCAAAAAGTCCTAAAATCAATATTGAAGAAGTTCGTGCCTTGTCAAAATTAGAAGGCCAAGCTTTGGGGAGAAAATCTCAGCGTGATCAAGAGCTAGAAGCCATTATACGTGGAGAAGACCAACGAATTCTCTTGGTAATCGGGCCATGCTCATCTGACAATGAAGAAGCTGTTCTTGAGTACGCTAAGCGTTTGGCAGTCTTACAAGAAGAAGTGGCAGACCGTATCTTTATGGTTATGCGTGTTTATACTGCCAAACCTCGTACCAACGGAGATGGCTATAAGGGCTTGATTCACCAGCCTAACGCGACAGAAGCGCCAAGCCTCATCAACGGAATCAAAGCAGTTCGCCATCTTCACTATCGTGTCATCACGGAAACAGGGATGACAACTGCTGATGAAATGCTTTATCCTGAAAACCTTCCGCTTGTAGATGATTTGATTTCTTACATGGCAGTTGGTGCCCGTTCAGTTGAAGACCAGCAACACCGCTTTGTGGCAAGTGGGGCAGGGTTTTCAACAGGGTTTAAAAATCCAACATCTGGAAATCTCAATGTTATGTTTAATGGGATTTATGCTGCTCAAAACAAACAAAGTTTCCTTTTCCTAGGAAAAGAAGTGGAAACAACTGGGAACCCGCTTTCGCACGCCATTCTTCGTGGTGCTCTTAATGAGTATGGAAAAAATATTCCCAACTACTATTATGACAATTTAATTGACACCATTGCCCAGTATGAGAAAATGGGCTTGGAAAATCCCTTTATCATCATTGATACCAATCATGACAATTCTGGTAAGCAGTATATGGAACAGATCCGAATTGTCCGCCAGACCTTGATTAACCGTGCTTGGAATGAAAAAATTAAGCAGTTCGTTCGTGGTTTTATGATTGAGTCTTATCTGGAAGATGGTCGACAAAATGAGCCAGAAGTATTTGGCAAGTCTATCACAGACCCTTGCCTAGGTTGGGATAACACAGAAGCTCTTGTCAGAGAAATTTACAAAACGTTAGGAGAATAAGATGGCATTTATTGAAAAAGGTCAAGAAATCGATATGGAAGTCATCAAGGCTGAAACCCAATTGTCTGCGGAAGCCTTGAGACTCAAGGAAAGCCGTGACAGGGAATTGGCAGACATTATTTCAGGGGAAGATGACCGTATCCTCTTGGTGATTGGTCCTTGCTCTTCTGATAATGAAGAGGCGGTCTTGGAATATGCTCGCCGTTTATCCGCCTTGCAAAAGAAGGTAGCGGACAAGATTTTCATGGTTATGCGCGTGTATACTGCTAAGCCTCGTACCAATGGAGACGGCTATAAGGGCTTGGTGCACCAGCCAGATACTTCTAAGGCTCCAAGCCTGATTAACGGTTTGCAGGCTGTGCGCCAGTTGCACTACCGCGTGATTACAGAGACTGGTTTGACGACGGCAGATGAGATGCTTTATCCGTCAAATCTAATCTTGGTGGATGACTTGGTCAGCTATCATGCCGTTGGAGCTCGTTCTGTGGAAGACCAAGAGCACCGCTTTGTGGCTTCTGGGATTGATGCACCAGTGGGGATGAAAAATCCAACTTCTGGAAATTTGGGTGTTATGTTTAACGCCATCTATGCTGCTCAAAACAAGCAAACCTTCCTTTATCATGGGCAGGAAGTTGAGACTTCAGGAAATCCTTTGTCCCATGTTATCCTCCGTGGAGCAGTCAACGAATATGGCAATTATATGCCGAATTACTACTATGAAAACCTACTCCAAGCCATTGAACGCTATGAAACTATGGGACTTGAAAATCCTTTTATCCTCATTGACACCAACCATGATAACTCAGGCAAGCAATATATGGAGCAGATTCGAATTGTTCGCCAGACCTTGCAAAATCGTGATTGGAATGAGAAAATCAAAAAGACGGTTCGAGGCTTTATGATTGAATCTTACCTAGCAGATGGTCGTCAAAACCAACCAGAGGTCTTTGGCTGCTCTATTACTGACCCTTGCCTAGGTTGGGAAAATACAGAAGCCTTGGTAGAAGAGATTTATGCTACCTTGACAAAATAAGTGAAAAGGATGGAGTTGGGGAATCTCAACTCCTTTTGATGAGAATGATAGTTGGACACGGAATTGACATCGAAGAATTGGCTTCGATAGAAAACGCAGTTACACGACATGAAGGCTTTGCTAAGCGCGTGCTGACCGCTAAGGAAATGGAGCGCTTCACCAGTCTCAAAGGGCGCAGGCAAATCGAATATTTGGCAGGTCGCTGGTCGGCTAAGGAGGCCTTTTCCAAGGCTATGGGAACGGGCATTGGCAAGCTCGGTTTTCAGGATTTGGAAGTCTTAAACAATGAACGCGGAGCACCTTATTTTAGTCAGGCACCATTTTCAGGAAAGATTTGGCTGTCTATCAGCCATACCGATCAGTTTGTGACAGCCAGTGTCATTTTGGAGGAAAATCATGAAAGCTAGTCCGCATAGACCAACCAAGGCTCTGATTCATCTGGGAGCTATTCGACACAATATTCAGCAAATGGGGGCTCATATCCCTGAGGGAACGCTCAAGTGGGCAGTGGTCAAGGCCAATGCTTACGGGCATGGAGCTATTGCTGTTGCCAAGGCAATTCAAGATGATGTTGATGGTTTTTGCGTTTCCAATATTGATGAGGCCCTTGAACTCAGACAGGCTGGACTCAGCAAGAAAATCCTTATTTTAGGAGTTTCTGAACTAGAAGCTGTTGCTCTAGCTAAAGAATACGACATCACCTTGACGGTGGCTGGACTGGAGTGGATTCAAGCACTCTTAGATAAGGAAGCAGATTTATCAGGTTTGACAGTCCACCTCAAGATTGACTCAGGGATGGGACGGATTGGTTTTAGAGAGGCTGGTGAGGCTGAGCAGGCTCAAGACTTACTCCAACAACACGGTGCTCGTGTTGAAGGGATTTTTACCCACTTTGCTACTGCAGATGAAGAATCAGATGACTACTTTAATGCCCAGTTAGAACGGTTTAAAACTATTTTGGCTAGTATGAAGGAAGTGCCAGAGCTAGTTCATGCTAGTAACTCTGCAACGACTCTTTGGCATGCAGAGACTATTTTTAATGCGGTCCGTATGGGAGATGCCATGTATGGTCTTAATCCTAGTGGAGAGGCCTTGGATTTACCCTATGACTTGACACCAGCCTTGACCTTGGAGTCTGCTCTGGTCCATGTCAAGACAGTTCCAGCTGGAACTTGCATGGGCTATGGAGCGACCTATCAGGCGGCTAGCGAGCAAGTCATCGCGACTGTTCCAATCGGCTATGCGGATGGTTGGACACGAGACATGCAAAATTTCTCTGTCTTGGTAGATGGCCAAGCTTGCCCAATTGTCGGCAGGGTTTCGATGGACCAAATCACTATTCGTCTGCCTAAGCTTTATCCACTTGGAACCAAGGTAATCTTGATTGGCTCCGACGGAAGCAAGGAAATTACAGCTACTCAGGTAGCGACCTACCGTGGAACCATTAACTACGAGGTGGTTTGTCTTCTCAGCGACCGCATTCCGAGAGAATATTATTAGAAAAGAAAGGAGTGGAGCATGAATCTACATCAACCCTTGCATGTCTTACCTGGTGTGGGACCAAAGTCAGCAGAAAAATACGCCAAACTAGGAATTGAAAATTTGCAAGACCTCTTGCTCTACTTTCCTTTCCGTTATGAAGACTTCAAAACCAAGCAGGTATTGGAACTAGAAGACGGCGAGAAGGCAGTTCTTTCTGGTCAAGTCGTGACACCTGCCAGTGTCCAGTATTATGGTTTCAAGCGTAATCGCCTGCGCTTTAGTCTCAAGCAGGGAGAAGTCGTTTTTGCGGTGAATTTCTTTAATCAGCCCTATCTGGCTGACAAGATAGAGTTGGGAGCAACCCTTGCTGTCTTTGGAAAATGGGACCGCGCCAAGGCTAGTCTGACAGGGATGAAGGTTTTGGCTCAGGTGGAAGATGACCTCCAACCTGTCTATCGTCTGGCTCAGGGAATCAGTCAAGCCAGTCTAGTCAAGGTCATCAAGACAGCCTTTGATCAGGGACTGGACCTCTTGATAGAAGAAAATCTTCCTCAGTCTTTACTGGATAAATATAAACTCATGTCCCGTTGTCAGGCTGTCCGAGCTATGCATTTCCCAAAGGATTTGGCAGAATACAAGCAGGCCCTTCGCCGTATCAAATTTGAGGAACTCTTTTATTTTCAGATGCAGTTGCAGACGCTCAAGTCTGAAAATAGAGTCCAGGGAAGCGGTCTGGTTCTGGATTGGTCTCAGGAAAAGGTGACAGCTGTCAAAGAAAGCTTGCCTTTTGCCTTGACTCAAGCTCAGGAAAAGAGTTTGCAGGAAATTTTGACAGACATGAAGTCCGACCATCACATGAATCGTCTCCTGCAAGGGGATGTGGGGAGCGGGAAAACGGTAGTCGCTGGCTTGGCTATGTATGCGGCGGTGACAGCTTGCTACCAATCAGCCCTCATGGTACCAACTGAAATCCTTGCAGAGCAACATTTTGAGAGTTTACAGAACCTTTTTCCCGACTTGAAACTGGCTCTCTTGACAGGTTCCTTAAAAGCTGCAGAAAAGAGAGAAGTTTTAGAGACCATTGCCAAGGGTGAGGCTGATTTGATTATCGGGACTCACGCTCTGATTCAGGATGGGGTGGATTATGCTCGCCTTGGATTGATTATCATCGATGAGCAGCACCGTTTTGGTGTGGGACAAAGGCGTATTTTCCGGGAAAAAGGGGACAATCCTGATGTCCTCATGATGACGGCGACTCCCATTCCACGGACCTTGGCTATCACAGCCTTTGGCGATATGGATGTTTCCATTATCGACCAGATGCCTGCGGGTCGGAAGCCTATTGTGACGCGCTGGATCAAACATGAGCAACTACCTCAGGTCTTGACTTGGTTAGAGGGGGAAATCCAAAAAGGTTCTCAAGCCTATGTCATCTCTCCCTTGATTGAAGAATCAGAAGCTCTGGATTTGAAAAATGCCATTGCCTTATCAGAAGAGCTGACGGCTCATTTTGCAGGCGAGGCAGAGGTGGCTCTTTTACATGGTAAGATGAAGAGTGACGAAAAAGACCAGATTATGCAGGAGTTCAAGGAGCGAAAAACGGATATTCTGGTTTCGACGACAGTTATCGAGGTCGGGGTTAATGTTCCAAATGCGACTGTCATGATCATCATGGATGCCGATCGTTTCGGTCTCAGCCAGCTTCACCAGCTTAGAGGTCGTGTGGGTCGGGGAGATAAGCAGTCTTATGCAGTTCTCGTTGCCAATCCCAAGACGGATTCTGGGAAAGATCGCATGCGCATCATGACAGAAACGACCAATGGATTTGTCCTTGCGGAGGAAGATTTGAAAATGCGTGGTTCTGGTGAGATTTTTGGAACCAGACAGTCAGGACTCCCAGAGTTTCAAGTAGCTGATATTATCGAAGATTTTCCGATTTTAGAAGAAGCCAGAAAAGTTGCTAGCTACATTAGTTCGATAGAAGCTTGGCAAGAAGATCCAGAGTGGCGCATGATTGCCCTTCATCTGGAAAAGAAAGAACATTTAGATTAAGCTTTCTCTAAGGAAAACTTAAGCTAGCTTTCAGGTTTGCCCCTTATACTAGAGTCATCAAAAAGAAACGAGGACTCTCACATGACCGTAACGATTAAAGTAAATTACCAAACCACTTTCCAGAAGAAGGAAGCAAAAAACTAGTATAAACAGAAGAGAGAGCGAAATGCTCTTTTTTCGCTACACAGAAGCTTGGCAAGAAGATCCAGAGTGGCGCATGATTGCCCTTCATCTGGAAAAGCAAGAACATCTGGATTAAGCTTTCTCTAAGGAAAACTTAAGCTAGCTTTCAGGTTTGCCCCTTATACTAGAGTCATCAAAAAGAAACGAGGACTCTCATATGACAGTAACGATTAAAGTAAATTACCAAACCACTTTCCAAAAGAAAGAAGCAACAAAATAAGATTGAACAGGAGAAAAAGGGCGGAAATGCTCTTTTTTCGTTTCTAAAACTACTTTCAACCCATCATCCTAAAAGTAAAGAAGCTAAATTCACTTTCTATTTACCCTTCTTTCTTGCATTGCTTCCCTAGATATGCTACAGTTGTGGTAACGATTACAAAACAAAAGGAGTATGCTATGAAAAATCCAGCTTTATTAGAAGAAATCAAGACCTATTTAGGAAGGGACGAGGTTCCAGAAGACTTTGATGCTTTCTGGGATGAGGAAGTGAAAAAAGTTTCCACGCTTCCAACCTATCAGTTGGAGGAAAGAGATTTCCACATTCCTCAAGTCAAGTGCTATGAATTAACCTTTGAAGGAACCAATGGAGGCAAGGTCTATGCACGCGTCGTTCTTCCAAAGAGTGAGGAGAAGGTTCCGCTAATCTTCCATTTCCATGGTTATATGGGACGTGGCTGGGACTGGGCCGACATGCTAGCCTTCACCGTGGCTGGTTACGGTGTTGTCTCCATGGATGTGCGGGGCCAGTCAGGTTACTCGCAAGACGGCTTGTGTTCTCCTCTAGGAAATACGGTTAAGGGGCATATCATCCGTGGTGCTGTGGAGAGTCGGGATCACCTCTTTTATAAGGATGTTTATCTGGATATTTACCAGTTGGTTGAAATTATTGCTAGTCTGCCTCAGGTAGATGAGAAGCGACTTTCCAGCTATGGTGCCTCGCAAGGAGGGGCTTTGGCCTTGGTTGCAGCAGCGCTCAATCCTCGAATTCAGAAAACAGTTGCCATCTATCCCTTCTTGTCAGACTTCAGACGAGTGCTTGAGATTGGTAATACTAGCGAAGCTTACGACGAACTTTTCCGTTATTTCAAGTTTCACGACCCCTTCCATGAAACAGAGGAGGAAATCATGGCGACCCTGGCCTATATCGATGTGAAAAATCTTGCCCATCGTATCAAGGGTGAGGTTAAGATGATTACGGGCTTGGACGATGATGTTTGCTATCCTATTACCCAGTTTGCGATTTACAACCGTCTGACCTGCGATAAAGCCTATCGCATCATGCCTGAGTATGCCCACGAAGCCATGAATGTATTTGTCAATGACCAAGTCTACAACTGGCTTTGTGGTAGTGAAATTCCTTTTAAGTATGTGAAGTGATGAATGAGAGAGCCTAGTAGCTCTCTTTTTGTATAGAGTCTAGTCAGCAAATATTCTAGTTCATATATACTTTGAAATTCATACTCTTAGAAAATCTCTTCAAACCACGTCAGCTTCGCCTTGTCGTATATATATGTTACTGACTTCGTCAGTTCTATCTGCCACCTCAAAACGGTGTTTTGAGCTGACTTTGTCAGTCTTATCTACAACCTCAAAACAGTGTTTTGAGCGGCCTGCGGCTAGCTTGGTCTTTGATCTTCATTGAGTATAAAAAACAGATGAGTCTCTGTTTTCTTTTTATGAACTATAAATGTTCAGCTGAAACTACTTTCAAGGAGATTATTATATAAAAGAGTTTCTTGAAACTAAAATCTATTATACCACACTGCATTGAAAGCGTTTTAGAAATGAGGTATAATAAATTTGCTAACACTTATAAAAAGTGATAGAATCTTATCTTTATGTATATTTAAAGATAGATTGCTGTAAAAATAGTAGCAGCTATGCGAAATGACAGATAGAGAGAAGGGATTGAAGCTTAGAAAAGGGGAATAATATGATATTTAAGGCATTCAAGACAAAAAAGCAGAGAAAAAGACAAATTGAACTACTTTTGACAGTTTTTTTCGACAGTTTTCTGATTGATTTATTTCTTCACTTATTTGGGATTGTCCCCTTTAAGCTGGATAAGATTCTGATTGTGAGCTTGATTATATTTCCCATTATTTCTACAAGTATTTATGCTTATGAAAAGCTATTTGAAAAAGTGTTCGATAAGGATTGAGCAGGAAGTATGGTGTAAATAGCATAAGCTGATGTCCAATAATTTGCTTATAAAGAGATATTTTAGTTTAATTGCAGCGGTGTCCTGGTAGATAAACTAGATTGGCAGGAGTCTGATTGGAGAAAGGAGAGGGGAAAATTGACACCGATTTGAGATAGTTTGTTTAGTTCATTTTTGTCATTTAAATGAACTGTAGTAAAAGAAAGTTAAGAAAAGACAAACTAAGTGTATTTTCTGGAGTAAATGTCTTATTTCAGAAATCGGGATATAGATATAGAGAGGATCAGTATGAATCGGAGTGTTCAAGAACGTAAGTGTCGTTATAGCATTAGGAAACTATCGGTAGGAGCGGTTTCTATGATTGTAGGAGCAGTGGTATTTGGAACGTCTCCTGTTTTAGCTCAAGAAGGGGCAAGTGAGCAACCTCTGGCAAATGAAACTCAACTTTCGGGGGGGGGGGAGCTCAACCCTAACTGATACAGAAAAGAGCCAGCCTTCTGAGGAAGGAGAAAATATAACTCTTCCTGCAGAGCATGTAGAGTCTGTTTCAGAGACTGAACTTTCTGGCAATGAGCAAGAACATGAAGACAAGCAAGAAGAAAAAATTCCAAGAGATTACTATGCACGAGATTTAGAAAATGTCGAAACAGTGATAGAAAAAGATGACTTAGAGACGAATGATTCAAACGAAAAAAGAGTAGACTTGTCTGATGAGTTGGAGAAAGTAAAGGGACTCCAAAATGCAACTGTTCATGTGGAGTTCAAACCGGCTGCTGATGGTCCTAGTTTTTACAATCTCTTTTCTGCTTCTAGTACAACTAAAGTAAATGAGTACTTTACAATGGCAATCAATAATGGGACAGCTTTGATAGAGGGACGTGGAGCTGATGGTAGTCAATTTTATGGAAGTTATACAGATGCGCCTTTGAAGATTAGACCAGGCAAGTATAATTCGGTTACTTTTACTGTTGAAAGACCAAGAAAGGATAGTCCAAATGGTCAAGTTCGTCTTTATGTGAATGGTGTATTATCTCGTACGAATAAAAAGTCAGGGAAATTCCTGGCAGACATGCCAGATGTGGATAAACTCCAGTTAGGTGCAACTAATAGAGCAGGAGAACTGAAGTGGGGCTCAGATCTTTCTATTCGTAATCTGACTGTATACAATCGTGCTCTAACTCCAGAGGAAGTCAAAAAACGTAGCCAGTTATTTGATGTAACAGATATTGAACCATCACTTCCTGAAGGAGCTGTCTTGACAGAAAAGCAAGAGTTGTTTATGAGTGGTGTCAATGATAAGCCAAATAGTGAAGGAATTAAGAGTTATCGGATTCCAGCTTTGCTACGTACGGATAAAGGAACATTACTAGCAGGAGCAGATCAGCGTCGTCTCCACCATTCTGATTGGGGAGATATTGCTATGGTCGTTAGGAGAAGTGAGGATGGGGGAACTACTTGGCAGCCAACCTTAACCTTGACCAACCTGCGAGACAATCCAGAAGCAAAAGATCCGCAGGCACCATCTCCACTTAATATCGATATGGTCTTGGTTCAAGATCATACCACAAAGAGAATTTTTTCAATCTACGATATGTTTCCAGAGGGTCGAGCTGTCTTTGGAATGCCAAACAAACCTCAAAAAGCTTATCAACAAGTTGGAGACAAGCACTATCAATTACTATATAAACAAGGGGAAAATCAAGCATATACTGTTCGAGAAAACGGAGAAGTATATGATGCAAATAATCAAAAAACAGATTATCGCGTTGTAGTGGATCCAAAAGAAGAAGCCTACAGAGATAAGGGTGACCTCTATAAAGGAGAAGAGCTTCTTGGGAATATCTACTTTGCTCAATCTGCTAAAAATCCATTTCGTGTAGCCTATACGAGCTATTTGTGGCTTTCCTATAGTGATGATGATGGGAAAACTTGGTCGAAACCAAGAGATATTACACCATCAATTCGCCAAGATTGGATGAAATTTTTAGGAACAGGTCCAGGTACAGGAATTGTGCTTAGAACAGGAGAGCACAAGGGTCGTATCCTAGTTCCTACTTATACCACCAACGCTATCTCCCATCTAAGCGGATCTCAGTCTTCTCGTTTGATTTATTCAGATGACCATGGAGAAACATGGCAGGCTGGAGCTGCTGTTAATGATGATAGGACAGTAGGCAGAAGGAAAATTCATTCCTCAACTATGAATAATAGTCCTGCCCAAAATACAGAGTCAGTTGCTGTACAGTTAAATAATGGTGATGTGAAACTCTTTATGAGAGGATTAACGGGTGATTTACAGGTTGTCACAAGTAAAGATGGTGGGCAAACTTGGGACAAGGAAATCAAGAGATACAATCAGGTTAAAGATGTTTATGTCCAAATGGCTGCTATTCACACCATGCACGAAGGAAAAGAATACATCATTTTAACCAATTCAGGAGGACCTAAACGGACGAATGGAATGGCTCATTTGGCTCGTGTAGAGGACAACGGAGACTTGACTTGGTTACATCATAGATCAATTCAAAAAGGAGAGTTTGCCTATAATTCGCTTCAAGAATTAGGAAACGGTGAGTATGGTATCTTGTATGAACATACTGAAAAAGGACAAAATGCCTATACCCTATCATTTAGAAAATTTAACTGGGAATTTTTAACAAAAGATCCGGTATATCCAACAAGTGTAACTATCAGGGAAGTTCGTAAATTGGAAACAGAAGAAGAGGATGCAGAACAAGGTATCTTAGCGATACAATTTGATTCTGAGGTACTAGTGAATTCTATTCCGACTTTGACTTTAGCGAATGGACACAAAGCTACCTTCTTGACCCAGGCAGATCAAAAAACTCTACTTTTTACCTTCAATAAAGAAGATGCAGGTCAAGAAATTACAGGTCTACTGGTCGGTAGAATTGACAGTATGCATGATTTACCAGTTACACTAGCTGGTAGTAGAATTCCTGAAGATGCGAAAGAAAATCCTGTCGATACCATGAATACAGTAAGAGAAGATGTATCTGAGGAGATGACAGAAAGGAAGTCAGAGAAGAATCAAGTGTCTATGGAGCCTTCAGGCAGAATGGTAGCAAACTCTCCTCTTACTTATTTTGCTCCTCGTTACCTCCAATCTTATGTAGGAGATGTTACTTTAACTCCTCTTAAAACTGAGACTAAAGTTCCAGTAACGACTGGTTGGAAGCAAGAAAATGGTGCGTGGTATTTTTATACATCTGCTGGTGAAGTGGTGAAAGGCTGGCATCAGGAAGCGGGTAAATGGTACTACTTGAGTTCTACTGGTGCGATGGCAACTGGTTGGGTGAAAGATGGTAACCAATGGTATTGTTTGAGTGAGAGTGGAGCAATGTCTACTGGCTGGGTTGAATCCAGTGGTGTGTGGTACTATCTCCATTCTAACGGTTCAATGGCGACTGGTTGGATAAAAGATGGAGACCATTGGTACTATCAGGAATCATCTGGTGCAATGAAGGTAAATCAATGGTTCCAAGTTGGAGACAAATGGTACTATGTCAATGAAAGCGGAAGATTAGCTGTTAATACCATAGTGGATGGTTATAAAGTTAACTCCAATGGGGAGTGGGTCAACTACTAGAACCTTGGATGTTGATGAATAACTGAGACACGTTTTGTCCGTCATAGAGATTAAAAGTTTATTTAGATAGTTTTAGTAGAAATTTCTACTCTAAGAAAAAATCAATTTAGATGAGCTCTTATTGCCGAGTAAATGACTTGCTAGTCGTAAATAAACTGTATATTTCTGACTGGATACTAATGGTCGCAACTTAACAGTTCGCTTTAAGTGTTAAAATGCATATAGCTAGTTATTGGTTATATGCGTTTTTGTTCTTGATTATTTTATTTCTTGTCTTGGAATATAGGTAAAATTATAGTAAAATAAAATTCTGTAGATCATGTTGGTAGATATACAAGAAGAGTGTATTGTTGACAATACAGCACATAGAATCCAACATGTCCTTATACTCAAAAAATCAAAGAGAAAATTAGGAAGTTAGCCGTAGCCTGCTCAAAACACCGTTTTGAGGTTGTAGATGAGACTGACGAAGTCAGCTCAAAATACCGTTTTGAGGTTGCAGATAGAACTGACGAAGTCAGTAACATATACATACGGCAAGACGAAGATGACATTGTTTGAAGAGTATGGAACAATCATAACTTATTTGAAGATTTTAAAAGATTGTAAGCTATTATATCTGGATAAATAAGTATTAGAAACTAAAGTGAGGAAAAAGATGTTTTTTATATTTAAAAGGTTTAGGAAAATTTCGTATCGCTAACACCAGACGGCTATAGAGTGAACGAGTACGGGGAATGGATCAACTGAACTTGCTTTATGGCATATTGACGAGAAAGCTAGGAGTATAAAAACACTAGAATTCATAGTCTAGAAAGTGGTAAGGATTTTCTAAAATGGTTGATTTTGTAATCTTTTTTGTAAAATATAGTCTTTAATAAATAATATGAGTAAAATTCATCTCTTTGAAAGTGATTAGGGGTAATAGTTTTGAAGTTTCTCGCTTCTTTTGTCTTTCTTTTACGAATAAATAGATAGAAGCATTGAATCTAGCAAACCTAGATTAAAAATGTGCTATAATAGAAGGAGGAAAAGGATGATTCTCAGACATCCGGGCATTAGCCCGACCAATGACTTGGTTGCTAAGAAAATCTTTAGCAATCCAGAAATCACTTGTCAATTTATTCGTGATATGTTGGACTTGCCAGCAAAAAATGTAACCATTTTGGAGGGAAGCAATATTCATGTACTACCTTCTCTGCCTTATTCAGCCCAAGATTTCTATACTAGCATAGATGTCTTGGCTGAACTAGATAATGGAACCCAGGTTATTATTGAAATCCAAGTCCACCATCAGAATTTTTTCATCAATCGCCTGTGGGCATATCTGTGTAGTCAGGTCAATCAAAATCTTGAAAAAATCCGCCAGCAAGAAGGAAATACTCACCAGAGTTACAAACATATCGCACCAGTATACGCTATCGCAATCGTGGATAGTAACTACTTCTCAGATGACTTGGCTTTTCATAGTTTTAGCATGCGAGAGGATACGACGGGAGAGGCTTTAACAATTACAAACAATGGACAAGAAAATCATCTGGTTAAGATGGCGTTCTTGGAATTAAAAAAATATAGAGAAACCAGCAAAGATAGTATTCGCAAACCATGGTTAGAGTTTTTCGGTAATAAACCCTTTACTCAACAACCCGAGCGAGCCATCAGCCAAGCAGATCAACTGCTGGACTACAAGAGCTGGTCCGAGGAGGACAGGAAAATGTTTAGTCAACTACGTATGCGAGAAGAACAAGCTTTGTTAGCACAGGACTATGCCTTGGAACAAGCTGAAGAAAAAGGGTTGGAGAGAGGTCGGGCAGAAGGACTTGAACGTGGAAAACTTTTTGCCTTTCTGGATATGGTTCGCCAAGGACTTCTGACTTCCGAGGTTGCCAGTCAGCAGTTGGGTATGTCAGTATCTGAGTTTGAGGCGTTGTTGTAAGATCAGCAATAATAGACAAGAAAACCATCTGGTTAAGATGGCATTCTTGGAATTAAAAAACTCTAGGCACAAAATCTTAAAAATCACAAACACGCATAGTATCAGGTGTTGAACAAGCTTGATACTATGCGTTTTATAGTGCATTGAATCTATACTAGTACACTATAGTTGATTGAAAACAGAATAGTATACCGCAGCTTCTAAATCCTTGTTATAAATTTAATTTTACTTTCCCAATCGATTTATTCTCATTTTATTTCAATCTGCTATATTTCCTTCATTTTCTCCTAAAATTGAGTTTTTTACACTTTCTTCTTTTTTCTGTTTCTTATCTTGTCCACTCGAAACAGATCTTGCAAGAAACCTACTTATTTTTGAAAGTACTTTTAATGTAGTTGATATAGTTAAAAAGATTTGAAACTAAATTCCAAATTAGAAAAAGACTTGAAATGCTAAAAAAAAAAAGTATACTCTAATTGAAAACGGTAACAAAACTAATTTAGAGTATTTCTCTCTTAAAAGTTCTTGGTGAAACGAGATGTAGAAAGGAGATTTAGCCAAAGAGTCTACTAGTGCTAGAATAATAGATTAGAATTATTTTAGAAAAACTAATACTCAATGAAAATCAAAGAGCAAACTAGGAAACTAGCCGCAGGCTGTACTTGAGTACGGCAAGGCGACGTTGACGCAGTTTGAATTTGATTTTCGAAGAGTATTACGTTTAAAAGAACTCATTCTTGCAATTTCAAAGAGTCCATCTATACCTTACAATTCTTCTGATGTGCTTTGAGCTTTTTCATAGCCCAATCATAGTGACTGGCGGTGCTACTGATAAAGTAGGAACCTAGACTTGTCCCTCCCGTCCACTTATAGACACCTTTGGTAAAGAGTTCGTCATTGCTAAAGCATTCCATCAACTCTAAAACCTCTCTATGTGATTGTTCTAGGAGTCTAGTCGCTTCTTCTAAGGAGGTTTTCTGGTGCTTCTTCCAAAAAGCGACATTCATTTCTCCATAAGTTTTCCAATTATAAGCTTCAGGAAGAAAAGATCTTTCGTGACCTTTTTGATTAGAATGTACCCAGGTCAAAAGTAACTGCTGCCATTCATAAAGATGGATCAAGACATCCCGCAGGTTTTTATCCCTTTTCCAGTGAGCTTCTTTTTTCTTTGGGTCTCTTGAAAAATCAAATGGAGTCTGTAGCTCATCTTCACTTAGTTGGGAGATGAAACGATTGAGCTTTTCATAATTTTCCTTAGAGGATAATACTAATTCCTCTTTCGTTCTCGGTCTAGGCACAGAGTTCTCCCTTCATATTGTTAGTTATTATTAGAAATTTTTTATCCTTTAACTCTCTATAACTTATCCTTTAATTTCTCCACAAAGAGATAGGCTGCTGGACAG
Source organism: Streptococcus sp. 4094 (assembly GCF_013277125.1). NCBI lineage: Bacteria > Bacillati > Bacillota > Bacilli > Lactobacillales > Streptococcaceae > Streptococcus > Streptococcus sp. 4094. Next base: position 153,964 of record NZ_VMMI01000008.1, read on the forward strand.
GTTAAGGTATTCTTAATCGTCAGATGGTTGATTTGATGGATTTTTTTGCGGTCAGTATGAGGGAATTCACGACAGGCCTTTGGACGAACGTCATAGATGGAACAGAGATTATCGCCTCCTAAAAAGGGACAGGGCATGGATTTGAAAACCTTATCTCCATCTTCATCCACCTGCAGAAACTCCGCTTCAAAAGCAGGTAATTTCATCTTAAAGTACTTGGCAATACGAGTGATGTCTGCTTCCTTAAAGTCAGGCCCCAAAGTCTTACAACAGTTAGCACATGCAGTACAATCAATCTCCGCAAAGACTTCTTGGTGAATCTACTGGGCTATCTTGTCTAGGTTTTTAGGAGGTTTTTTCTTTAGATTGGCTAAAACTTTACGGTGCTCCTTCTGCTTTTGCAAGGCTAGCTGATGGTAATACTCAATATCAATTTCTTTAGACATGGTTTCTCTCTTATTCTATTCACTTTCCCCTATTATACCATGCCTCTGACTCATTGAAAAGTGGACTTTATAGGATCATACTTTTCTAAAATACGTCAAAAAAACCTTGCAACTAGGTTACAAGGTTAATGACATTAATCGAAGTTAACGTATTCTTTTTGAAGTTCAAGAACTTCTTCCATTGTTGAACACTCTGTAAGGGCACGGTTAGCGTACTCTTCCATCTTAGCAGTATCCAATTTCTTCATCAAGCTACGTGTACGAAGGACAGATGTTGCTGACATAGAGAACTCATCCAAGCCCATTCCGACAAGAAGCGGAACAGCTTTTTGGTCACCAGCCATCTCACCACACATACCAGCCCATTTACCTTCAGCGTGAGCTGCCTTGATAACGTTGTTGATCAAGCGAAGGATTGATGGGTTATATGGTTGGTAAAGGTATGAAACTTGTTCGTTCATACGGTCTGCCGCCATTGAGTATTGGATCAAGTCGTTTGTACCAATTGACATGAAGTCTACTTCTTTTGCAAATTGGTCTGCAAGCATGGCTGCTGCAGGAATTTCAATCATGATACCAACTTGGATGTCATCCGCAACTGCAACACCTTCAGCAAGAAGGTTTGCTTTTTCTTCTTCATAAACTGCTTTAGCTGCACGGAATTCTTTCAAAAGGGCAACCATTGGGAACATGATACGCAATTGACCATGAACAGAAGCACGAAGAAGGGCACGGATCTGTGTACGGAACATTGCATCTCCAGTTTCAGAAATAGAGATACGAAGGGCACGGAATCCAAGGAATGGGTTCATTTCGTGTGGCATATCGAAGTAAGGAAGTTCCTTATCTCCACCAATATCCATTGTACGAACAACCACTGGTTTACCATTCATTCCCTCAAGAACAGCCTTGTATGCTTCATACTGCTCGTCTTCTGTTGGGAAATCTTGAGAATCCATGTACAAGAACTCTGTACGGTAAAGTCCAACAGCTTCTGCACCGTTGTTGTTAACACCTTCAACGTCTTTTGGAGTACCGATGTTAGCAGCCAACTCAAAGTGTTTACCGTCAGCAGTCACTGTTTGAGCATCTTTCAAAAGTGCCCATTCAGCTTTTTGTTTAGCATAAGCTTCACCAGCTGCTTTAAATTCTGCCGCTTGTTCATCTGTTGGGTTGATAATCACTTCACCAGTAATTCCGTTAACGGCAAGGATATCACCGTCTTTGACGATTTCAGTGATGTTATTTGTTCCCAATACAGCTGCAATTTCAAGTGTACGTGCCATGATAGCTGAGTGGCTTGTACGTCCACCGATGTTTGTGACAAAAGCTTTTACAAAGTTTTTGTCCAATTGAGCTGTATCAGATGGTGTTAAGTCATGTGCAATCACGATTACTTCTTCATTGATAGAAGCTGGGTTTGGCAATTTCTTACCAAGAAGGTTTGCCAAGACACGTTTTGTCACGTCGCGGATATCCGCTGCACGTTCTTGCATGTATGGGTTGTCTTCCATACCTTCAAAGATCGTGATGAACATGTCAGTCACTTCTTTAAGACCTGCTTCTGCATTGACTTTCTTAGCACGAATTGTTTCTTTAATCTGACCAATCAATTCTGGGTCAGAAAGAACCATCAAATGAGCGTCAAAAACTTGAGCCGCTTCTTCACCAAGCGTACCTACAGCTTTCTCGCGGATAAGAGAAAGCTCGTTTTGAGAAGCTTCAAGAGCAACATCCAAACGAGCCTCTTCTGCGTTTGTATCTTCGACTGAAACAGTTTCGAATGACAAATCCGGTTGAACGAGTAGATATGCTTTTGCAACTGCAACACCGTCAGATGCTGCGATTCCTTTAAGCATTTCTGTCATTTCCCTTATGCCAATCCTTCTTTTTCCATTGTTTCTGAGATTGCAGCGATAGCGTCATCTGCATCTGCACCTTCAGCTGAGATAGTTACGTCAGCACCTTGGCCAACACCAAGACTCATAACACCCATAATTGATTTAAGGTTAACTGATTTACCTTTGTACTCAAGAGTGATATCTGAAGCAAATTTGCTAGCAGTTTGCACCAACAATGTTGCTGGACGTGCGTGAATACCTGTTTCTGCCACTACGTGGAAATCTTTAGAAGCCATAGTTTGACTCTCCTTTTGTTCTTTCTTTTTTGAGTTATATGTGATAACCCTTACAATTTGGTATTATACCATCTTCTAGGATTTTTTTCAAGCATTTTCTGGATTTTCCTTCAATTTCCTTTCAGATAACTTGCTGAAAATCTTCTATCCTAGATAACAAAACACAGGATATAGTTTCTTTAAAAACGATTTATAGGATAATCATTGCTGTTTTATAAAACAAACACTACATATTGTGTTTTGTGAGCTTGACTAGAAAAAAAGACCACTATATTTAGTTCAAATCATTGACAAAATTTTATTTTCTGATATACTAGGATAGAATTAAATTTTAAAGAGGAGTTACACAATGGTAACCGTTTATTCTAAAAACAATTGTGTCCAATGTAAAATGACCAAGCGTTTCTTGGACAGTAATAACGTTGAATATAAAGAAATCAATCTTGATGAGCAGCCTGAGTACATCGATCAAGTCAAAGAACTCGGTTTTAGCGCAGCTCCTATTATTCAAACACCAACTGAAGTCTTTTCAGGTTTCCAACCAGGAAAACTGAAACAATTAGCATAATCTTAGTACATCATCCAGAAGAAACTGCTTCTAGGGCTAACTTAGAAGCCTTTCTTTTGTAATTAGATAAGGGAAATTTTATGGGATTAAAACATCTTGAGGACGTGACTTACTTCCGTCTCAATAACGAAATCAACCGTCCTGTTAATGGACAAATCATGCTTCATAAAGATAAGGAAGCCTTGGATGCCTTCTTTAAAGAAAATGTCGTTCCAAACACTATGGTTTTTGATTCAATCAAAGATAAAATCAACTACCTCATTGAACACAACTACATCGAAACAGCCTTTATCAAGAAATACCGTCCAGAATTTTTGGAAGAATTGTCACAATTTATCAAAGACCAAAACTTCCAATTCAAGTCTTTCATGGCTGCCTATAAATTTTATAATCAATATGCCTTAAAGACTAATGACGGTGAATACTATCTTGAAAGCATGGAAGACCGTGTCTTCTTTAACGCCCTTTATTTTGCTGATGGGAATGAAGCTGTTGCAATCGATATCGCCAATGAAATCATCCACCAACGCTACCAACCTGCTACTCCTTCCTTCTTGAATGCTGGACGTGCTCGTCGTGGGGAGTTGGTATCTTGCTTCCTGATCCAAGTAACGGATGATATGAACTCTATCGGACGTTCAATCAACTCTGCCCTTCAACTTTCACGTATTGGTGGTGGTGTGGGAATTACCCTCAGCAACCTTCGTGAAGCTGGTGCACCTATCAAAGGCTATGAAGGAGCAGCTTCTGGAGTCGTTCCAGTTATGAAACTCTTCGAAGACAGCTTCTCTTACTCAAACCAATTGGGTCAACGTCAAGGTGCTGGTGTTGTCTACCTCAACGTCTTCCACCCAGACATCATCGCCTTCCTTTCAACTAAGAAAGAAAACGCCGATGAAAAAGTTCGTGTTAAGACCCTTTCACTTGGTGTTGTAGTACCTGATAAATTCTACGAATTGGCTCGTAAAAATGAAGAAATGTACCTCTTCAGCCCTTACTCTGTCGAAAAAGAATACGGTGTGCCATTCAACTACATTGACATCACTGAAAAATACGATGAATTGGTCGCAAATCCAAATATCCGTAAGACAAAAATCAAGGCGCGTGATTTGGAAACTGAAATCTCTAAATTGCAACAAGAGTCTGGTTATCCTTATGTCGTCAACATTGATACGGCTAACCGTGCAAATCCTGTTGATGGTAAGATTATCATGAGTAACTTGTGTTCTGAGATTCTTCAAGTGCAAGAACCAAGCTTGATCAACGATGCTCAAGAATTCCTTCAAATGGGAACAGATGTTTCATGTAACCTTGGTTCAACCAACGTGGTTAACATGATGACTTCACCTGACTTTGGTCGTTCTATCCGTGCTATGGTTCGTGCCCTTACTTTCGTTACAGATAGTTCACACATCGTAGCTGTTCCTACCATCGACCATGGAAATAGCCAAGCCCACACCTTTGGTCTCGGCGCCATGGGACTTCACAGCTACCTTGCCCAACAATTGATTGAATATGGATCGCCTGAGTCTGTTGAATTTACAAGCATCTACTTTATGCTTATGAACTACTGGACCTTAGTTGAGTCAAACAATATCGCGCGTGAACGTGGTATCACCTTCCACAACTTTGAAAAATCAGACTACGCTAAGGGAAGCTACTTCGACAAGTATGTAACTGGCGAGTTTGTTCCAAAATCAGACCGTGTTAAAGAACTCTTCAAAGATGTCTTTATTCCAAGCGCTGCTGACTGGGCTGAACTTCGCGACAAGATTCAAGCAGATGGTCTTTACCACCAAAACCGTCTAGCTGTTGCTCCAAATGGTTCGATCAGTTACATCAACGACGTTTCTGCTTCTATCCACCCGATTACGCAACGGATCGAGGAACGTCAAGAAAAGAAAATTGGTAAAATCTACTATCCTGCTGCTGGCTTGTCAACAGAAACCATTCCTTACTACACTTCTGCTTACGACATGGATATGCGTAAAGTCATCGATGTTTACGCTGCTGCGACTGAGCACGTGGACCAAGGACTTTCACTCACTCTCTTCATGCGTAGTGACATTCCAAAAGGTCTTTACGAATGGAAGAAAGAAAACAAACAAACGACACGTGACTTATCTATCCTTCGTAACTATGCCTTTAACAAGGGTATCAAGTCTATCTACTACGTCCGTACCTTTACAGATGACGGTGGAGAAGTCGGTGCCAACCAATGTGAAAGCTGTGTGATTTAGTTTCTAGCATAGAAACACTATTTTTCCCTAAGCAGCACTGATAAAATCAAATCTACTAGGTCATAACATAATTTATGTAACATTTTAAAAGTCGGGCTTCCGACTTTTTGTGCGATACTCCTATAGAATTATGATAAAATAGAGATAATTGTGAGTTCGCAATACTAAACACAGAAAGAGATTTCAAATGGAAACTTACTACAAAGCCATTAACTGGAATGCCATCGAAGATGTCATCGATAAATCAACTTGGGAAAAGTTGACAGAGCAATTCTGGCTCGATACACGTATTCCCTTGTCAAACGACTTGGATGACTGGAGAAAGCTATCTAACAAAGAGAAAGACTTGGTCGGAAAAGTTTTTGGTGGTTTGACACTTTTGGATACTATGCAATCTGAAACGGGGGTTGAAGCCCTTCGCGCAGACATCCGTACACCTCATGAGGAAGCTGTTTTCAATAACATCCAATTTATGGAGTCTGTCCACGCTAAATCTTACTCATCAATCTTTTCTACCTTAAATACTAAGGCTGAGATTGAAGAAATTTTCGAATGGACCAATACCAATCCTTACCTACAAAAGAAGGCTGAGATTGTCAACGAAATCTACCTCAACGGTAGCCCACTTGAAAAGAAAGTTGCCAGTGTCTTCCTCGAAACCTTCCTCTTCTATTCAGGTTTCTTCACTCCCCTCTACTACCTTGGTAACAACAAACTTGCCAACGTTGCAGAAATTATTAAATTGATTATTCGTGATGAGTCTGTTCACGGAACTTACATTGGTTATAAATTCCAACTTGGTTTCAATGAATTGCCTGAAGAAGAGCAAGAAAAACTCAAAGAATGGATGTACGACCTACTCTATACTCTTTATGAAAATGAAGAAGGCTACACAGAGAGTCTTTATGACGGTGTTGGTTGGACTGAAGAGGTTAAAACCTTCCTTCGCTACAATGCCAATAAAGCTCTCATGAACATGGGACAAGATCCACTTTTCCCAGATTCAGCTGAAGATGTCAACCCAATCGTTATGAACGGTATTTCAACAGGAACTTCCAACCATGACTTCTTCTCTCAAGTCGGAAATGGTTACCTTCTTGGCGAAGTTGAAGCCATGCAAGATGATGACTACAACTACGGTTTGGACTAATTCTCCACCACTCTTAACCATCAAAAAGTAAACTTGAAACAACAAAATAATAATCTAATAAAATATCGAAGTTTTGAAAACAAACCTCGATATTTTTGTTTTTGTTTTATTTTGTTGTTTTTGTATTTGAATGATGAGCTAGTTTATGGTAAGATAGTAGTAGGAAACGAGGTGATAATATGCTCAAACAAGAAAAATTAACCAAAATTTTAGAGACAGTAAATAGTAAAGGAACCATAACGGTTAAACAGATTATGGACGAAATAGCCGTTTCAGATATGACTGCAAGGCGCTATTTACAGGAATTAGCTGATAAAGATTTGCTGATTCGTGTGCATGGTGGAGCTGAAAAACTTCGAACCAACTCCCTTTTGACTAATGAGCGATCAAATATTGAAAAACAAGCCCTCCAAACGGCAGAAAAACAAGAAATAGCCCGTTTTGCAGGCAGTCTAGTAGAAGAAAGAGAAACTATTTTTATTGGACCAGGAACAACATTAGAATTTTTTGCACGTGAGTTGCCTATTGACAATATCCGCGTCGTGACCAACAGTCTACCTGTTTTTCTGATTTTAAGCGAACGAAAATTAACAGATTTGATTTTGATAGGTGGAAATTATCGCGATATTACAGGTGCTTTTGTTGGCACATTGACCCTACAAAATCTCTCTAATCTCCAATTTTCTAAAGCTTTCGTTAGCTGTAATGGTATTCAAAACGGGGCTCTAGCTACTTTTAGCGAGGAAGAGGGAGAGGCTCAACGCATCGCTTTAAATAATTCTAATAAAAAATATTTGCTCGCAGATCATAGTAAGTTCAATAAGTTTGATTTTTATACTTTTTATAATGTATCAAATCTTGATACTATTGTTTCAGATTCTAAACTAAGTGATTCAATCCTTTTTGAGCTATCTAAACTTACTAAAGTCATCAAGCCTTAATAAACCTGAAAGATTCTAGTTAACAACTCAATTTCAGAAGTAAATCTTCCCACAATAAAACGCATAGTATCAAGGTTTTCAACACCTGATATTATGCGTTTTTCTGTATCAAAGACTTTTTGCCCAATTGCTTTATCTGCAACCTCAAAGCTATGCATTGAGAAACCTGCGACTCGCTTCCTAGTTTAAAGTTGCTCTTTGATTTTCATTGAGTATAAGCAAGGTGATTAGATAAGAGTTTTGCAGCGTACTAGGTATAAGATTTAACTTTTTTGGAAATTGGTTACGATTGTTGAAACGGCATAAAATCTGAATCAAAGGAGATAGTATCCCATTCTTCAGGATTGATAAAATTTAAAAATAGATTTTTAAATTCTTCCAGCTCATAGTCTGAATGACAAATCCATTCTTTACCGGTCGAGACATACCATTTCCCAAGGCTTTTCAGTTCTTCATTCGTCAAACACGGTATTTGAGAACATTTTTCAAAGTTGATAATATAAACTTTTTCATAAATAGATTGGATAAAATTTTTGAACATCTTTTTGCCTCACTAAAATTCTATATCTAATGACTCATTCTACTACTCAATCACTTGAGTTTCCGCTACTTTCTTGTACCAATGAGCTGATTTCTTCGGATAACGTTCTTGCGTTTCAAAGTCTACATAGAAGAGACCATAACGTTTCTCATAACCGTTTGACCATGAGAAGACGTCCATCAATGACCAAATAAAGTAACCTTTTATATTCGCTCCATCTGCAATCGCATCAGACAAAACCTCTAAGTGTTGTTTGACATAATCAATACGGCCATCATCGTAAACAGTGTTATCAACGAACTCATCTTTATATCCAAGACCATTTTCAGTGATGTAGATTTTCTTATAATTAGGATAATCTTTCTTCACGCGCATGATTTGGTCATACAAACCTTGAGGGTAGATAATCCAATCCCAATCCGTACGTGGTACATAATCAGGAGCTACACGACGACCAACACCTTTGATTTGGTATTTAGAGCTTCCTTTCTCACCCTTACCATTATGGATAATTTCAGTTTCTCCATCAAAGGCTTCCATCCAGTCACTCATATAGTAATTGATTCCAAGGAAGTCGTTCAAGTCTTTTGCGGCTTCTAATACTTCGAAATCTTCTTCACGAAGATCTAAGCTACCACCATTGGCAGCCAAGATAGCCTCTACCCCTGCCAGAGTCTTTTCAGAGTAGTGACCCAGATAAGTTGCATCCAAGATAAATTTGTTATGGATAATGTCCTCCAACTCTGCCGCAATAACATCTGCAGGATTTTGAGGATCCAAAGGATACTTAGTTGGCAGAGCGTGAACAACACCAATTTCACCTTTATAACCTTTATCTTTATATAGCTTGACTGCACGCGCATGAGACACCATCATATTATGGTGCGATTGAAAGACTTTGGCAAGGTCATACTGAATACCTGGAGGGAATTTACCAACCAAATATTGACCATCACCGATTGGTCCAATTTCATTAAAGGTTGTCCAATAGTTTACTTCTGGGAATTCTTCAAAACAGAAAGCCGCGTAGTCTACAAAGTGTTCAATGTTTTCACGGTTTAAGAAGTCTCCATTTGAGTGGAGAGCTTCTGGTGTGTCAAAGTGATGAAGAGTTACAAAAGGCTCAACATGACGTTTGTGACACTCTGCAAATAAATTATGATAAAACTCAACACCTTTCTGATTTACTTGACCATAACCAGTCGGGAAAATACGTGACCAAGCAATAGAAATTCGAATGCCATTGACACCATACTCTTCTGCTAGCTTGAGGTCAACTGGATATCGATTGTAAAAATCACTGGCTGGTTCGGCAGTGTACCAGTAGTTATCTTCAAGATACTTATCCCACGCAACTGGTCCTTTTCCATCAGTATGTGTAGCACCTTCTGCTTGATAGGCAGCTGTTGCGCCACCGAAAATAAAATCTTTTGGTAATGTTTTTGTCATTTTTTTCACCTATTTCTTGATTTAAATAAAATAAAAGTGAGAGGAGAGGAGTCAGTGAGCCATCCTTCTCCATCTCACTTCTTGTAGCAAGTCACCGAATTGTGACATGGGGAGGTAAAAACGATATCTTTTTACCGACGAATTAATAAGGCGATTAGGAAATTCGCCATAGCGATTTCCGTAACGATAGGAGATTATTTCAGAGTCCCTATTATTAATCGAATTGTGACATGAGGAGGTAAAAACGATAATCTTTTTACCGACGAATTAACAAGGCGATTAGGAAATTCGCCATAGCGATTTCCGTAACGATAGGAGACTATTTCAGAGTCTCTAGCCTTAATCGAATCGAGCTTGTACAAATGCAAGAGCACCTTTTCCATCACGGGTTAATTTGATGTATTGAGCGCCTTCTGTTTTCGCAAGTTTAATACCGAGTTTATCAGTTTCTGCTTTCATGTCTTCAAAGTTTGAAGCAACTTGAGGAGCAAGGATAACAAGATCAAACTCTGGCAACATTTCACGGTGAGCACCATAGCCACCTGCTGCTGCTTTCACAGGGACATTGTATTCTGCTGCTGCCTTATTCAAAGCATTTGCAAGGAGACCACTTGTACCTCCACCTGCACAGAGAACGAGGACATTTGTTTCTTCAGTGATTGTATTTTGTACTGCTTCTACACCCGCTTTCTCAAGAATAGCATCTGCTTTTGCAGTGTTAAAGTTTGCAGCAACTTTTTCTTTCAATTCGTCATTAGATTTACCTGAACGTTCTTCTTCGAGAATTTGTTCATCATAGACTTTAAGGAATGGATAGTAAATGACTACGTCAACCACGATTAGGAGGGCAGCTAGAACGAATGATAGAACCTGGAAGTTCGTACCAAGAACTAGACCTAGTGGAGCTGGAGTTGTCCAAGGTAGATTAGCAGTAAATGAGTTCATTCCAAGAGTTTCGATAAAGAATTTAAAGATCCATACGTTTGCGATTGGAGCAAAGATAAATGGAATGAAGAAGATTGGGTTTAACACAAGTGGTGCACCAAACAAGATTGGTTCATTTACACCGAAGAAGGTAGGAACTACTGAAGCACGTCCGATTGCACGGTTACGTTTTGATTTTGTTAACCACATGAACATGAATGGAACAACTAGTGTCGCACCTGTACCACCCATGGTAACGATAAACATTTGTGTACCAGAAGTAAGAATCTTGTCAGCGTGCACCCCTTGTTGAAGAAGATTCAAGTTGACTTCGGCATTTGCATAAGTAATCGCTGCGATTGCTGGTTCAACGATAGATGGACCGTGAATCCCAACAAACCAGAAGAAGGCAAAAGCACCAAAGATAATGGTAATACCAAGATAGCCATCAGCTGCAGAGAATAATGGTGCAAAGAATTTACCGATTGATTCTGCCACACTAGAACCAACAAAATGACGAGCTAGTAAATCAAGAGCATAAAGAGAAACCACTGATAGAGTGAATGGAATCACATCTTTAAAGACTTGTGAGATATTTGGTGGAACTTCGTCAGGCATGCGAATAGTGACGTTGTTCTTAACACAAACCTTATAGATGGCTACAGTAACAAAGGCAGCAAGGAATGCTGAAAGCAAACCTTTTGTCCCCAAGAATCCAGTAGCTAGACCATTTTCGATAGGATCAGCTGCCAACATCAACAAACCAACAATTGCTGCCAACAGCGTTGACATATAGTTGATTTGATTGGTTTTCTCCATGCTACGGTTTACTGAGTCGGTCAATGACTTAGCTGTTGTACCAGCTACCAAGAGAGCCAGAATACCCATAGAATAGCTATAAGGTTTCATCAGAAAAGCTACAACTTCATCAGACCATTTAAAGCCCCATGAGTTTGGTACAAAGGCAATCAAGATAAAGATACTTGAGAAGAGAATAACAGGCATACCAGCAATGAAACCATCACGAATAGCACGAAGATAGATATTACGAGATAGTTTTTCAAAGAAAGGTTTTCCTTTCTCGATAAATGCAATTAGTTTATTCATTATTTAACTCCTCTCTTGTAGAGTTCGATTAAGTGGTGCATCAAATCTTTTAACAAAATAGTTGTCATCAAGTGGTCTTGACCGTGCATCATGGTCACACTATACGCTAAGTCCTCACCAGAAGCTTCCTTAGTCAATAGACTTGTTTGAGCGTGGTGAGCTTCAGCAATGCAAGAACCAGCTTCCTCTACAAGAACGTCTGCTTTTGCAAAATCACCAGCTTCAGCAGCCTTCAAGGCTTCCAATAGTTTTGAACGAGCGTCGCCAGCATAGGCTACGATTTCAAAACCTAACAATGTTACTTCTTCTCTATTCATGATAGAATTCTCCTTATATAATTTTAAATAAATTTTTATGACAATAAACGTTGGATATGTAGAACTAGATAAACTCGTTCACTTTTATACAAATCAAGACCCGTATGTTGCGTAATCACATCATAGATCTTGGAGCCAATCTCGAACGCTTTTGGATAGGATTGCTTGATATGGTCTTCCATGTCCAGAAGTGATTGGTTATCATCTCTGGAGCGATCTAAATAATCCAAGAAATAATTCAAATGGATCATAAAGCGATCATAGAAATGGTTATTCTCTTTAGTTCGTTGAATTGCATATTCCTTTAGAACTTCTTCAACATTCCTGAGAATTTCTTTCCTCTTATCAATCGACTCCACAAGTTCCACTTCATTTTCACCTTCGGCATTAATGAAATGATAAGCAATCCGAATAATTTCGTCCTTAGGAAAATGATCCGCTAGCTTCTGACGGTAAATTTCAAAAGCTTCATTTGCGATTTGAAAAGCTACAGGATACTTAGCAGAAATATCTGGCAGATTACTATCCTTGTACCTTCCTTGTGCTAGAGCTTGGTAAGAACAGTAAATATGATCTGTCAAGGTTACGTAGAGATACTCTTGAATCGGATAATGATATTTCTTTGATAGCTTATCAATGATCTCATAGGTCACTGTGATAAAATCAAGCGGAACATCTTTGAGGAGAGCCATAAAGTTTTCTCTTGACTCTTCGGTCTTCATCCGAAAGATTTTCTCAACCTGCTGTTCAGCAATCAAATCTCCCTTCTTCTTTCCAAATGCAATCCCCTTACCAATCACAATCACTTCTTCTCCTTTATCATTTCTGACAAGCGAGACATTATGATTCATTGGATTTAGAATTCGATACATGTCATCCTCCTTTTATATCTTAAAGGTATATGAGTACAAAAAATGACCACAAATGAACTAGAAAATCAGCCGATTTCTAATTCACCTGTGATCATGCCTAATATTACTTAGTAACACTCACCTTGTATTAACTTGTGATTTAAGTATAGCACAAGTAAGTTATTTTGTAAACCTTTACATACAACTTTTTTTAAATTTTTTTAGATTCATGTTCCTAAACTAGAAGGACTTTCTTACACGCGTTCTTTCCATGAAGTTGCTGTTGTTTGAAGAACTTTGTTGAGTTCGTCAATGTTTTCAAATCCAGTTGTACGTAGCCATTCGCGAGCTGCTGCTTCACCATCTTTGATGTAAGCTTCAACTGATCCAGCCCATGTAGCACGGCCACAAAGAACTCCGTTAAAGTTTGCACCTGATTCATGGGCAAATACAAGAGTATCTTGGAAGAGTTTAGCTGATACACCAGCACTCAAGTAGATGTATGGCAAGTTAGTTGCTTCATCTTGGGCTTTAAAGAAGGCTGCTGCTTCTTCACGTGTATAAACTACTTCACCTTCAGCGAAGCCTTCAACATATTTAATGTTAACAGGAACTTCTACTTTCAAGACATCAATGTTAAAACGTGGGTCTGAGAAGACTTTCATAGCACCGATAACTTTGTGTGGTTTTACTTTAGCGTATTCTACAGAACCAGCATCAGCAATTTTTTCATCGTAAGCAAGGATTTCAAGGAAGAATGGGATATCTTCAGCCACACACTCAGAACCGATACGTTCGATGTAAGCTTGTTTTTCTTGGTTAAGTTCGTCTGAGCTATCTACATCATAGTAAAGCAAGAATTTAACTGCATCTGCACCTTCTTCTTTAATACGTTTTGCAGACCAAACATCCAAGCAGTCTGGCAAGCGTTTTGTGCTTGTTGTGTCATAACCTGTTTTTTCATAAGCAAGGAGAAGACCAGCTTTTTCATCAAGAGCTTTAGTTGCTGGAAGTCCATACTCAGGGTCAAGAAGCATAGATGAAGCGTATTTAGTCAATTCATCTGCTACCAAGACTTTTAATTCTTCCATTTGAGCCACTGTTGGTTCTTCTGTTTGGTGTTGAGCCATGAGGCGTTTCAAAGCACCGCGTTGGTCAAATGCAAGAGCTGAGATGATACCATTTTCATCAGAAAGTTTTTCTAAGCGTGCACGTTTTTGTTCTGTTAAAGCCATTTTATACCTCTTTTACTATTAATTGATCATATAGAGCTTGATAGTTGGCCATGTTGACATGACCAGTCATTTTTTCTTGAGCATTGAGCATACCAAGGACATTTGCCTTGATGAGTAATTCTGCATCCGATTCTTTGTGAAGAAGTCCTGAAGAAATTCCTGCTACAGTAGAATCTCCAGATCCAACAGGGTTGACTACCTGAATTCTAGGAATATCTACCTTGTAGAAAGTGTCACCATGTTTGGCAAAGGCACCGTTGGCACCAAGTGAAACGATAATCCATTCAATCCCTGCAAACAAAGGTTCTTGAAGGACTTCTTTTAATTCATCCAAATCCTCAGAAACTTCTCTTCCTAGAAGTTGAGACAATTCCTCATTATTTGGTTTGATGACTGTTGGTTTATGTGGTGATTCAAGAACCGCCTGAAGTGCTGCACCAGAGCAGTCCAAGACAACAGGCTTGCCAGCTTGATTAGCAAGTTCTACCAAGCTCGCATAGTAATCAACTGGAAGACCAGCGGGTAAACTACCTGAGATAGCTACTACTTCAACAGACTCCAGAAGATTTTTGAAATGTTCCAAAAAGTCTTGACCTTCCTGTTCCAATACTTCAGGACCTTTTTCAAGAACTTCTGTTTGGTTGTCTCCGTGAAGAATAGCGATACAGTTCCGAGTTTCCCCCTGAATTGAGAAGAAATCTTTCTTTACTTGATCATCGATATGTTCAACCAAAAACTCACCAAGTTTACCACCAACTAAACCAGTAGCAAGAACAGAATCCCCAAATTCTGAAAGTACTCGGGTAACATTGAGTCCCTTACCACCAGCCGTTTTGGTTACATCAACCACACGATTGACAGTATCAATCTTTAACTCATCCAAGGGATAGGAAATATCAATGGATGGGTTCATTGTGACTGTTAAAATCATAGGTCACCTCTTAGTCGTGGTATTCTCCGCGATCCCATTTTTCAAGGAATTCAGTGAAGAAGTTTGCGTCTGTTTGTTGAGCATTGTGGCTTTCAAGGTGTTCAATTTTCGCAATCAATTTCTTGTTTTCTTCAGATGGTTTGTATTCAGCATGAATGAAAGCTTCGATGATATCACACATAAGCAATTCACCAGTAATCTTACCACCAAAACCGATAACGTTGGCGTTCAATTGTTCTTTAGCATAAAGGGCTGTTGTCATATCACGAACCAAGGCAGAACGAACACCTGGAACTTTATTTACAGCGTTGTTGATACCAACACCAGTACCACAGATACATACTCCAAGATCAGCTTGACCGCTAGTTACAGCTTCACCTACTTTTTTACCAAAGATTGGGTAGTGAGTACGTGTATGGTCATATGTACCAAAGTCAATAACTTCATATCCTTTTGATTTCAAAAATTCTGAAACCGCCATTTTTTCATCTGTTACGATGTGGTCACATCCAATTGCAATTCTCATTAGTTATTCCCTCCGATTAATTATATAAATCTAATATCATTTATCCCTACTCAAAAAAAATCAAGATTAGCTTAGGAAGCGAGCTGCAAGCATAACTGAGGTTAGCTAAAGTGAGCTGACAACAGATTATCTTGATTTTTGAAGAGTATTAGCACATTTTGTTCAACATGTCGACACGAATTTGGTGACGACCACCGTCGTATTTACCGTTAACAAATCCTTTAGCGATGTTTTTAGCCAATTCATCACCAACAAGTTGTGCACCCATAGTGATCATACGTGAGTTGTTGTGGCCACGAGTCATATAAGCTGAACGTTCGTCAGATACTTCTGCAGCAACCATTCCTTTGATCTTAGTTGCAACCATAAATGGACCAGCACCGTAAGCATCAATCACGATACCAAGGTTCTGTTCTTCTTTGTTTACTTCTGCAGCAACAGCGAGAGTCACATCAACAAAGTCTTGACCTTCAGCTGTAACATCCACAACGTGGAAATTTTCTTTTTCTAAGAAGTCTTTCACAACTTCTTTCAATCTCAAACCTGCAGCATCTGCACCGATAACAATAGACATATTGTATACTCCTTTTTATTTTTTCTATGCTGGATTCCAGCAGTGTATTGGCTGTCTTTAAAAAACAGTCAATTAGTCCTCACAAACATAATATACTACTATTGTTTGAAAAAGTCAACAGTTTGTGTTTGTTTTTGTTATTTATTTTTTACTTTTTTATAAAACTTCTATCTCAAAACCTAATTCTTCAACCTGATTGGCTTCTAAGAGACGAACATTCTTCTTATCTTCTAAATGATCTCCTTCTTCAAGGGATGTTGACAAGCCAGACCATGGTTCAAAGGCAATGAAAGGTCCCTTGTTCAAAGTTGACCAGATGATGAGGTTTGGAAACTCTGCAAAGTGCACTTTCAATCCCTTATCATGTTTACGAGAACGAAGGGCAATTGTTCGAGATTGCAATTCATCCAAAGTCACTGCATCTGTGCTGAAAAGATCATGGCTTAGGTCTAATTCTTTTTGATTCTCTAACCATGGACTTCTATCTTGAAAGTCAAGCATCCCTGTTTCTGGGAAAGGACGTGGAACAGAGCAAGTCTCTTCTTTCTCAAACTCTAAATAGTAATCTTCATAGACCTCATCATCAAGCAGAGGACAATTAAATCCTGGATGTCCACCAATAAAGTAAGGCATGACCTTGCTAGTTTCTTTATTAATTATTTTGTATTGAGTTCGTACTGTCTTGCCAGTAAGGCTATAAGTGATTTCTAGGCGGAAATGATAAGGATAGTTTTGATAGCTATTCTCATCGTCTTCAATTGCAAAAGTTACACTCTTATCTGTCTGTTCAACTAATTCAAATTCTTTCTTGCGGACCAGACCATGACGAGGAATCTTTCCTTTGCTTTCCTGACCCTTCTCATCTATATAGACGGCTGTATCCTCTCTCAATGAACCACAAATAGGAAAGAGAACAGGAGCTTGTCCACTCCAATAAGTAGCATCCCCTTGCCACAAATACTCAAGTCCCTCAGCATCTTTTATAGAAGAAAGAGCCCCACCAAAACTGTTAAATTCAACTCTTAATTGTTCTGATTTTAATTCAATTACCATTATTTTCTCCAATTTCTTGATAGTTTATAAAAAACTAGGCTGTCACTCCTAATGGTATGACAACCTAGTTTCAACAATTTACACTCTGCGAAAATCCAATTCAAACTTCGTCAGCGTCGCCTTGCCGTAGATATGGTCACTGACTTCGTCAGTCTTATCTACAACCTCAAAACTGTATTTTGAGCAACCTGCGACTCGCTTTCTAGTTTGCTCTTTGATTTTCATTGAGCTTACATTTTATAGGAGCGCATTATTTTGCTTTTGCTGCGTACTCTTCGTTACGTTTGATCATTTGTTTTCTGTACCAAGCAAAGATACCGATATAGAATACAAGGAAGACTACAGCACCAAGGATTGCTTTGATATCACCTGTTGTAGTGTTACCAATTGTCCAACCAAGAAGTTTTTCGATTGGTCCTTCAAGAGTTGAGTGAGTGATCAATTGAGTTTCGCTTACACCTGCTGGGAAGGCACCTACACCTTTAGCAAGTTCTGTTGCAAATGGTGCAATAAGTGTACCTGAAAGAAGGAAGAGTGGCAACAAGAGTGTTCCGAAGATGATCATACGGAGCAATTTACCACGAGTTACAACCAAGAGAGCTGGAGTAACACCCATAGCGATGATACCTGCAAGTGGCAAGATACCATTTCCGACTTTTGAAAGAAGCACTGCTTCAATCAACATGATTGGTGCAAGTACGTTAGCACAAGCCCAGATTTCAGCACGACCAGCGATGAATGGCCAGTCAAGACCGATGTTGAATTTACGTCCTTGAAGACGTTTAGTAGCAACGTTTGTAATACCTTGTGATAGTGGTTCTACGGCTGCGATGAACCATGAACCGATAAGTGAGAAGAGTTCCAAAGATACACCGGCAGTCAAACCAAGAGACAACCATCCTCTGATAACAAGACGCCATTTATCTGCATCTGCAACCCCTGCAATTGGATGTGGAGTTCCCATAATACCGATAACGATACCAAGAATGAAACCGATAAAGAATTTAGAACCCCAGAAACCGATTTTCTTGTTCAATTTAGCAGCATCAAAGTCATATTTATCAAGGCCTGGGAAGAATTTTTCAAAAATCTTATCCAAAACCATGATAACTGGGTTCATCATGTAGTTCATGTGAGTTGATGTCATTGGTGATGAACTTGGTGCGTTAAGAAGGTCATCAAATGTAGGTTTCATCAAGTCAGAGTTGATAATTTTCAACACACCAACAAGTACGATAGCTGCTGTAGCAATCAAGAGTGAAACCCCTTGGCTCACACCGTTGTTATCTGCATACCATTTAATCAAGAGACCTGTGATAGACAAGTGCCAGATATCAAAGATATCAACGTCAAGTGTATCTGTTTTCTTCATAGCAAGCATCACTATGTTGACAATCAACATGATGAGCAAGAAGTATAGTGTCCAAGCAGAACCCCAAGTTATTGTAGCAAGTGGTGCCCAACCAACGTCGGTAATACTCAATTGAATACCAGTATTTTCAACGAATTTTGCAAGCGACGCTGAGAAAGCAGTGTTGAGCATACCGATGATGGCACCGATACCAGTAAGAGCGATGGCAAGTTTGATACCACCTTCAAGCGCTTTGGAGAATTTCACTCCAAAAAGTAGAGCCAATATTGTCAAAATGATCAACATGATGACAGGACCACCCATATCTAAGACGGGTGTAAAGACCTTTTTGATTAGGTCAAAGATTGCATCCATAACAGTTCCTCCCTTTTTTATTTATGAATGTTAACAAATTGATAATTAGCTTAATCCGTGTTCTTTGATAGCTGCTTCAATATTATCATATACTGGAGCACTCATAGCTGGGATACGGAATAAGATTGGTCCAGCTTCGATAACTGGAATACCTGGGTCAAAACCAAGATCTGTAGCAGCAATTGGTGTGAAGATGTCATAACCTTTGATAAGATCTTCGTTAACATCTTTGACCATGACTGCATCACAGTGCACATCGTAACCGCGGTTTGAAAGTTCTTCTTCAAGAGCACTTTTAATTTGGTGGCTTGAGTTAACACCTGCACCGCAGGCAGCAAGAATTTTAATCATATGGATCTCCTCCGATTTAATATTTTTAATAGACAAGATTAAGCGATTGCTTCAGCGATATAAGCATAGAGGGCTTCTGGTTCAGAAATTTTTGATAGGTCTTCAAGATGACCATTTCCTGTGAAGAAGTCCATCAACTGAGCAAGAATATTCGTTTGACTTGAACTCGAGTTATTGATGATAAAGAAGAGCAAGGATACTTCTACTTCCTTATCTGGCGCAATCATGTTGTGGAAAGTCACAGGTTTCTCTAATCGAACGACCACAACTTTTTCGGCTAGATTATGAACAATATCTGTGTGAGGAATAGCTACATTCGGCAAATCCTTACCCAAAAATTCCATATCTAAGCCAGTTGGAAATGACTTTTCACGCGTGATCAAGGCTTCACGATAGGTTGGGGTCACGATTTCTCGTTCTTCCAATAAAGTTGCAACCTGATCAAAGAGATGTTCTTGATTATCCGCTTCTAAGCAAAACACAAGGTTTTTGTCAAAGAAATAATCTAATCCCATAAGGTTTTCCCTTCTTTCCATTAACTTTATGCCATAAGTATAACACTATATGAAATCGTTGTCAATAGTTTTCTGTTGATTTTTGTCTCTTTTTTTATATTTTTGTTGTGTTTATAGTTTGTTATATAAAAATAAACACACAAACAAATACTACCAGCATTTTTTCTGTTCTAATACTCAATGAAAATCAAAGAGCAAACTAGGAAGCTAGCCGCAGGTTGCTCAAAACATTGTTTTGAGGTTGTAGATGAAACTGACGAAGTCAGCTCAAAACATAGTTTTGAGGTTGTAGATAAGACTGACGAAGTCAGTGATCATATCTACGGCAAGGAGACGCTGACGTGGTTTGAAGAGAGTTTCGAAGAGTATAAAAACTAAAAAAGCAGACCATCTAAGCCTGCTTTACGATTGATTCTTATATAAATTTCCTGTGAACAAGGAAAGGCAATTATGACAACTTATTCTTCATCCATACTCAAGACGCTGAGGAAGGCTTCTTGTGGGACTTCTACCGATCCGATAGCTTTCATACGTTTCTTACCAGCTTTTTGTTTTTCAAGGAGTTTACGTTTACGAGAAACGTCACCACCATAACACTTGGCAAGTACGTTTTTACGAAGGGCCTTGATGTCAGTACGAGCGACAATCTTGTGTCCAATAGCTGCTTGGATTGGAACTTCAAATTGTTGGCGAGGAATAATTTTCTTGAGCTTATCAACGATGAGTTTCCCACGTTCATAAGCAAAGTCCTTGTGAACGATAAAGCTAAGGGCATCCACCTTGTCTCCATTGAGAAGGATATCCATTTTGACCAGCTTAGAAGGGCGATACTCTGACAATTCGTAGTCAAAACTTGCATAACCACGAGTTGAAGACTTAAGCTTATCAAAGAAGTCAAAGACGATTTCAGCCAGCGGAATTTGATAGATAACATTGACACGATTGTCATCAATATAATCCATAGTCACAAAGTCCCCACGCTTACGCTGAGCTAGCTCCATCACTGCTCCAACAAACTCTTGCGGTACCATGATTTGCGCCTTGACATAAGGCTCTTCAATGGTTGCAATCTTGGTTGGGTCTGGGAACTCAGATGGGTTAGACACATCCATTGACTCCCCGTCGGTCAAATTAACCTTATAAATAACAGACGGAGCTGTCATGATGAGGTCGATGTTGAACTCACGTTCCAAACGTTCTTGGATAACATCCATATGGAGAAGTCCAAGGAAACCACAACGAAAACCAAATCCAAGTGCCTGAGATGTTTCTGGTTCAAATTGGAGACTAGCATCATTCAGTTGCAATTTTTCAAGGGCTTCACGAAGGTCATTGTACTTGTTTGACTCGATAGGATAGAGACCCGCAAAGACCATAGGATTCATCTGCTTGTAACCATGTAATGGCTCTGCCGCAGGATTGGTTGCCAAGGTAACGGTATCACCTACACGAGTGTCCTGAACCGTCTTGATAGAAGCCGCAATATAACCAACGTCACCAGTCGCAAGAAAATCACGACCAACTGCTTTCGGAGTAAAAATACCAACTTCTGTCACATCAAAGGTCTTACCATTGCTCATAAGCTGAATCTTATCGCCAGGTTTGACCACTCCATCCATGACACGCACTTGGAGGATAACCCCACGGTAGGCATCATAAACAGAGTCGAAAATCAAGGCCTTAAGAGGCGCCGTCACATCACCCGTTGGTGCTGGTACTTTTTCTACGATTTGCTCAAGGATTTCTTCAATCCCAATACCGGCCTTGGCAGAAGCCAAAACTGCTTCACTGGCATCCAAACCAATGACATCTTCAATCTCTGTACGCACGCGCTCAGGGTCTGCAGCAGGCAGGTCAATCTTGTTAATGACTGGCATGATTTCCAAATCATTATCCAAAGCCAGATAAACGTTGGCAAGGGTTTGAGCCTCAATCCCTTGGGCAGCATCAACCACCAAAATCGCTCCTTCACAAGCAGCTAGCGAACGCGAAACTTCATAGGTAAAGTCAACGTGCCCCGGCGTGTCAATCAAGTGGAAAATATAAGTTTCCCCATCTTTTGCAGTATAATTGAGCTCGATGGCATTGAGTTTAATGGTAATCCCACGTTCTCGCTCTAAATCCATGCTGTCCAAAAGTTGAGCTTGCATTTCACGACTGGATACTGTCTCTGTCTTTTCCAAAATGCGGTCTGCTAGAGTCGATTTCCCGTGGTCAATATGGGCGATAATAGAGAAGTTACGGATCTTCTCCTGTCGTTTTTTCAATTCTTCTAAGTTCATGATTCTCTTCCTTTCAGGGTATCTATTTATTATAAATTGTTTTTGACATTTTGACAAGACCATACCCTGCTAGGAGTACTAATCTTCAGCGACAAAGCCGTCATTCTCAATAAAGTGGTGTTCTGCCATTTCTTGGTCTGTAAAGACAATCCCATGAAGGACACCACCATAGACAGCTCCTCCGTCCATCCCAATCTTGCCATCTTCTGTAGTCCAAAGCTCAGCAGTACCACGCTCTTGCTTTAACAAACCATAAACCGGTGTATGCCCAAAGACAATGATTTTCCCAGTATGATTTTCGGCTTCGTGGAATGGTTTTCTGAGCCAGACTTTCTTGTAATCTGTAGTTTCATGCCAATCATCCAAAGTCAAATCAATACCTGCGTGAACAAAGATATATTTGTCTGTCTCTACCACAAATGGCATTTGACGAATAAATTCTACCAAATCTGCTGCTTCAGTGGCAACACGCTTGGCATCTTCTACTCCGTCAACTGGGGCATCCAAGGGACGACCTAGGATAGAGTTAACGGTTGTATCTCCACCATTGCGACGATAGTGGTCATAGCTTTCTTCTGGGTTATCAAGCCAAGTCAAAAACATATACTCGTGATTTCCTGACAAACAGATTGCCCCTTGATTGTCCACTAAATCCTTAACCATTTCAAGAACACGGCGACTATCCTCACCGCGGTCAATCAAATCTCCTAGAAAGAGCAACTGGGTTTGACCGTCCCATGTTTTGAGAAGGTCTTCCAGCATCCCAGCTTTTCCGTGAACATCTCCAATTACATAATAGTCTGTCATCTTATTTCTCCCTGTTTCTCAACAATTCTCTGGCTTGCGTCAGGGCTGCTTCTGTCACATCATTACCTGCCAACATCTTGGCAACTTCCTCCACTCGCTCTTCGACCGTCAAGAGACGAACAGTCGAAACTGTTGAATGGTCATTGCTAATTTTCTCAATAAAGAATTGATAATCCGCAATCGCAATCACTTGTGGCAAATGGGAAATAGCCAGAACCTGACCATGCTGGCCAATCTTATGAATCTTCTGTGCAATGGACTGAGCTACACGACCTGAAACTCCCGTATCCACTTCATCAAAAACAATGCTGGTCTTGCCTTCTTTACGTGAAAAGGCAGACTTAATGGCTAGCATGAGGCGAGACAATTCTCCGCCAGATGCAACCTTGACCAAAGGTTTAAAGTCTTCACCAGGGTTGGTTGAAATGTAAAACTCAACCATTTCATTTCCCTCACGACTGAATTTGCCCTTGCTAAAACGAACTTGAAACTGGGCTTTTTCCATATAAAGGTCTTGAAGCTCTTGTTTAATCTCTGCTTCTAGCTGCTGAGCCAAGTCATGACGAGCAGATGCAAGCTGACCTGCCAAGGCGACAAGATTGACTTCTAATTTCTTGAGCTCTGCTTCCGTGTCCTCAGACGAAAGGTTATTTCCTGTCAAGAGATTGTATTCTTCCGTAATCTTGGCAAAATAAAGCAAGACATCGTCTACAGTCCCACCATACTTACGGGTAATGGTATGAAGGAGGTCCAAACGATTCTCAACCTGCATGAGACGATTGCCATCAAAATCAAGGTCCTCAATGATAGCTTCTAAACGCTTGCTAATATCTTCTAAGACATAGTAGGTCTCAGACAAAGAGCTTGAAATTTCACGGTATTCAGGGTCATACTCTTCGACACTTTCCATATCATTCATGGCTGAACGAACATTGGCTAGACTTGAAAAATCTTCATTGTCCAACATACTATAGGCATTGGTCAGCATATCCGCAATATTTTTATGATTGAGAAGTTTATCACGCTCTTGATTGAGAGCCAGATCTTCTCCAGCCTGCAAGTTTGCTGCCTCAATCTCTGCCATTTGAAATTCCAACATTTCAATACGAGCCTTGTGTTCCTGTTGGTTTTTCTTGACTTCCAGAACCTGCTTACGCATTTTACGGTAGGCATCAAAACTCGTTTGATAGGTTTCTTTCAAGGCCCAAAAGGCCGTATCACCAAATTCATCCAACATCTGGATATGCAGTTGAGGGCGCATTAACTCTTCTTGGTCATGCTGACCATGAATATCGACCAGATGTTGCCCAATAGCACGCAAGACAGACAGATTGACCATCTGGCCATTCACACGGCTGATACTCCGACCATTTTGCAAGATTTCTCGACGGATGATAATTTCATCCCCCATTTCCAAACCTTGCTCATCAAGAATTTCCTGTAAAAGGCGACTATTCTCAACTGAGAAAAGCCCCTCTATCTCTGCCTTTGGCGCACCATGACGAATAACATCTGTCGTCGCACGAGCTCCCAACATCATATTCATGGCATCAATGATAATCGACTTCCCTGCACCCGTTTCACCAGTCAGGACTGTCATTCCCTTTTCAAAATGGAGGGAAATAGCCTCAATAATGGCAAAGTTTTTTATTGAAATTTCAAGTAACATATAGACCTACCAATTTTTTACTTGTTCAAAGATTTCCTCAGCTAGATTTTCAGTTCTGGCAATGACTAAAATCGAACTATCATCAGCCAAACAGCTAAAAATCTTATCCGCAAAAGTCTCGATTAACTGAGCTTTTACAAATGCTGTATTTCCTGGAATAACTTGGAGATTAATCATCTTGTCCATCAATTCAGCTGACTCAATATTGTCTTCAGCCAGTTGCAAACTTTTTACGATTGATTTTGGCAATTCATAGACATAGGTGTTGTCTCTCAAAGGAATCTTGACAATACCCAGTTCTTTGATATCCCGTGATACCGTTGCCTGAGTGGCAGTGATGCCCGCCTCTTTCAAATGTTCTACGATTTCTTCTTGCGTACCGATTTGATAATCTGTCACAAATCGTCTAATTTTTTCAAGTCTCTCTTTTTTATTCATTTTTAAATTGACTATGCGCCCTCTCTACTACTTCTTCAATTTCAGCAAGAACCTGATTGCTTGCTGACTCTTCTTTTTTCAAATACGCTAAAAACTCAATATTTCCATGTCCACCTTGGATGGGAGAAAAGTCCAATCCAAGGACTGAAAAGCCTTCCTCTACTGCCATAGCTGTGACAGATTCAAGGACATTCTGGTGCACCTTGGCATCGCGAATGATTCCATTTTTCCCAATCTGCTCACGACCTGCCTCAAACTGAGGCTTAACTAAAGTCACGACCTGCCCTTGATCTGTCAAGACACGGTGCAAGGCCGGAAGAATCAGACTGAGGGAAATGAAACTCACGTCAATACTGGCAAAGCTCGGTTCCTTTTCAAAATCAGTCTTTTCTGCATAACGAAAATTGAACTGCTCCATGCTGACCACTCGTGGGTCTTGGCGTAGTTTCCAAGCCAACTGATTGGTGCCGACATCAACTGCAAAGACTAACTCAGCACCATTCTGCAACATGACATCGGTAAAGCCTCCAGTAGAAGCACCGATATCAATCGTGGTCGCTCCATCAACTGACAAATCAAATACCTGCAAGGCCTTTTCTAATTTCAAGCCACCACGGCTGACATACTTGAGTTTTTCACCCTTAAGTTTTAGCTCGGTGTCGTCCGGGATTTTCTCTCCTGGTTTATCAAACCGTTCTCCATTCAGAACTGCTACGACTAGACCAGCCATGACACCACGCTTGGCTTGTTCTCGCGTTTCAAACAAGCCCTGTTTATAAGCTAGTACATCCACTCTTTCCTTAGCCATTGATTCTCAAACTTTCTACTACACTTACAATTGATTCTGTTTCAAAGGGAACCTGCTGGGCAATTTCTTCTAATTTGGCATTAGCTTGATCCAGAGTTTGGTTACAAAAGGCAATGGCCTCTTCCAAGCCCAACAAGGCTGGATAGGTTGACTTTTCTGCCTGTAGATCCTTTTGAGGTGTCTTGCCGATTTCCTCAAAACTAGCTGTCACATCTAACACATCATCTCGAACTTGAAAAGCAAGACCAATCAATTCACCAACAATTTTCAGTTTTTCTTGTATTTCAGGTGCCAATTCGGCTATAATAGCAGCTGCTTGGAAGGGATAAGCTAGTAGTTTTCCAGTCTTATTAGCATGAATGGTCTGAAGTTCTTCCAAAGACAAATGCTGGTGTTCACCCTCCATGTCCAAAACCTGGCCTGCTACCATGCCCAGACTTCCTGACGCAAGCGATAAGTTAGCAATCAAGTCCACCTTGATCTGACTTGGCAAATCTGCCTGCGCTATCAAGGCGTAAGGATCTAGGAATAAAGCATCTCCAGCCAAAATCGCCATAGCTTCACCAAATTTCTTGTGATTGGTCAATCGTCCCCGACGGTAATCATCATCATCCATAGCTGGAAGATCATCGTGAATCAAGCTCCCTGTATGAATCATTTCCAAGGCCGCAGCCACCTGCGCATGAGCAGGTTGGATCGCAATATGCAAGGCTTCCAAAACTTCCAACAAGAGAAAAGGCCGAATACGCTTGCCACCAGCATGAATAGAATAGAGAACAGACTCTCGCAAACTAGAGGCAAACTGCTGGTCTCCATAAAAGTCTTCCAAAACCGACTCAACAAGAGCTAATTTTTCTTGCTTCTTCATTCAAAATCACTTTCTGTTCCGTCTTCTTGCATGACCTTGACTAGGGTCTTTTCAGCCTTATCCAGCGTCGCTTGGAGCTCTTTTGACAGGATCATGCCCTTTTGAAAGGCAGCAATCGCATCTTCCAGAGCAATTTCACCATTTTCCAAACTTTGGACAATGCTTTCCAGTTCTGCTAGATTTTCCTCAAATTTCTTTTGTTTTGACATCTTTAACCTCTAATTCTACTCGACCATCTCGCATCAAAAGCGTCACTTGGTCTTTTTTCTTCAAACTCTCAACCGAATCTACAACGGACTCTTCTTTTTTGACAATAGCATAACCACGCGCCACGATTCGACTGGTATCCAACATGAGCAAGGCTTCTGAAAGTCGCTTAACTTCAGCAACCTTGGCATCATAAACCAGAGCCATTTGGCTACGGAGGAGCTTATCCAACTGGCCTAGACGGTCTTGATAGCGTTGGATTTTGGTAACAGGTGATAATTGCACCAGTTGATGCATTCTTGCTTGTAGTATCTGTTTGTTATCAGAAATCCGTGTACGTAAACTCTGTTTTAAGCGCAGTTGCAGTTGATCCAAGCGTTGCAAATAGCCATCATACAAACGTTCAGGTTGTCTAAAGATAACAGACTGACTGCATTTTTTCAAAGCTTCTTGTTTCTTAGATAGCACATTTCGAACTGCCGTTGCCATCCGTTTTTCTTGATTTTGTAAATGAGCTAATAAATCCAACTTGGTCACAGGTGTTGCCAGTTCAGCTGCCGCCGTTGGTGTCGCAGCGCGGCGATCTGCCACAAAATCTGCCAAGGTCACATCCGTCTCATGACCAACACTAGAAATGATTGGCAAGCGAGATTCAAAAATAGCCCGTACCACAATTTCTTCGTTAAAGGCCCAGAGATCCTCAATGGAACCACCACCACGACCAATAATGAGCAAATCCAAATCGTCCCGTTGATTAGCACGAGCAATATTTCGAGCAATTTCCTCCGCAGAACCCTCACCTTGTACCTTGGTCGGATAGAGAAGAATGTCGACACCTGGGAATCGTCTGCTGACGGTCGTGATAATATCTCGAATAACGGCTCCACTACGGCTAGTCACTACACCAATTCTCTTAGAAAATTGGGGAAGAGGTTGCTTGAAGCGTTCTTGAAACAGACCTTCTTCCGTCAATTTTTTCTTGAGTTGTTCAAACTGAATCGCAAGCGCCCCAACCCCATCAGGCTCAGCCTTTTCAATGATGATGGAGTAGCTACCACTTGGTTCATAGACCTGTACACGCCCAATTACATTGATCTTCATCCCTTCTTCAAGGTCGAAACCTAATTTCTGATAAATCCCAGACCAGATGGTCGCTTGAATAACTGCATGGTCATCTTTTAGGGAGAAATATTGGTGAGTAGGTCGTTTACGAAAGTTGGAAACTTGACCAGTTAAATAGACCCGTTCCAAGTAAGGGTCTTTATCGAATTTCATTTTCAGATACTTGGTCAAAGTTGTTACCGATAAATACTTTTCCATCTCCACCTACTATTCATTTTCTTGCTCTTTCATGGGTATTATTATACCAAAAATATGCCTAAAAATCTTCATTTATGTACCATTATGAGGGAAAAATAGAAAAAGGAGGCAAGGCCTCCACATCTGATTATTTGCTGTTTCGAGCTTCTTCCAAAATCTTTGCAATCTTGGTTGTCAACAGGTCGATAGCCACTGTATTGCTGACCCCTTCAGGAATGACGATATCAGCATAACGTTTGGTTGGCTCGATAAACTGGTGATACATTGGTTTAACCACACCTAAGTACTGGTCAATAACGCTATCAAGGCTACGACCACGCTCCTCCATATCACGCTTGATCCGACGAATAATGCGCACATCATCATCCGTATCCACAAAAATCTTGATATCCATCAAATCGCGCAGGCGCTTGTCCTCCAAGACCAAAATCCCCTCAACGATAAAGACATCTTGAGGCTCCTGACGATAGGTCTTGCTACTCCGTGTATGTTCTGTATAGTCATAAGTCGGGATGTCCACCGGACGCCCTGCCAACAATTCCTTAATCTGCTCGATCATCAAGTCTGTATCAAAGGCAAAAGGATGGTCGTAGTTGGTTTTGACACGCTCTTCAAAGGTCAAATGAGACTGATCCTTGTAGTACGAATCATGCTCAATCATGGAAATCTTTTCATCAGGAAAATGCGATAAAATGGCTCTTGAAACACTGGTCTTACCACCACCAGAACCACCTGTCACTCCGATAATGATTGGTCTATTTTGCATGCTATCCTCCGTTTTTTTATCCGTCGTCTATTCTATCACATTTTTTGCAAAATTTATAGTCTGATTTGGATAGTCTAGGGGAAACAACACTCCCTACACCTCAGTTAGACTAGCTAAAAACCTTCCTTGGCTTGTAGAGATTGTCCCGTTTTTCTAGAATGGCTAACAATTTATCTCCTTCAAAAGCAGCCAATTCTTGTTCTGTTTGTTCGAGCTCTATAAAACGACCAAAGCGTACTTCTGCAGCCTGTTCTGGACTTAGGAAAACTTTGACAAGGTCGCCTGTCCCAATCTCTAGAGGATGAAGAAAGTCCAATTGGCCAGCCCCCACTTTTGCAGCAATTTCTTCCAAGGTAAGAGCATCTTCTAGCTGTAAACCAGCTGCACTAGTTCGAGTCAGATGAGACATATGAGCCGCATAGCCCAATTTTTCTCCCAAGTCAACCGATAAGGTACGGATGTAAGTTCCCTTGCTACATTTCACACGAAAAGTGAATCTTGCAAGTTGGCCATCATAAGAAATCGGACTTGTCCGCTCAAAGCTATAAATGGTCACCTGACGTTCTGGGCGCTCCACTTCCTGACCAGCACGCGCATACTCATAGAGCTTGCGACCATTGACCTTGACCGCAGAGTACATAGGCGGAATCTGAGTAATAGGCCCAGTCAAGCTCGCAATCGCTTCATCAACAAGCTTTTCATCCAAGGGCGATAAAACAGGTGTCTCTGCGACCACTTCCCCACTAGCATCCTCTGTCGTCGTTGAATAGCCAAGAGTGATTTCCCCCTCATAGACCTTGCCCTCATCCTGCATGAACTCGACCATGCGTGTCGCCTTGCCAACCGCAATAGGCAAAACGCCCACTACATCCGGATCCAAGGTCCCACCATGACCAATTTTCTTGGTTCCCAAAATCTTACGCAGTTTAAAAACCGCATCATGCGAGGTCATCCCCGCTTCTTTTTTTAAGTTGATAATACCGTTCATATCTTGTTTTCTCACTCCCCCTTCAGCGCTTCAAACTTCGCTTTCATGGTTGGATTTTTTCGAGTTAGTTTTTTTACTGAAACGTCTTCCAATTTATTGTTTGCGAGACGGAGTTGGTTTTCAGATGTGGTTAGGAATTTCTTAACCTCTTCCATACGTTTGATAGCCTTGTCGATTTCATCGATAGCTTTACCAAAGTTGGTCGAAGCTGAGTTGTAGTTCTTGGCAAAGGCCTGTTTAAAGGCATCCAAGTCTTCTTCAAAATGTGTGATGTCAATATTTTGCTCACGCACCAAAGCCAACTCTTGCTTGTATTTTAGTGAACTAAGAGCCGCATTACGCAAGAGCCCAATCAATTGGATAAAGAATTGAGGACGGACCACATACATCTTTTCATACTCGTGGCTGACGTCAACAATCCCTGTGTTAAAGTAATCATTATCCGCCTCAAGCATGGTCACCAAAACGGCATATTCACAGTTCTTTTCACGACGATCCTTGTCCAATTCCTTGTAAAAATCTGCATTCTTGTGCTTTTTCTCTGTTCCGTCAGCTTCATTCTTCATCTCAAACATAATGGAGATAATCTCTACCCCATTTTCATCACACTCACGGAAGATAAAGTCCCCCTTAGACCCACGCGAAGAAACCTTGTTATCCTTTTCAAAGTAAGCATTTGGAAAGGCAAAACTACGTACCTTGTTAAACTCACTCTCTGCATACTGTTCCAGACTTTCCCCGATAGCTTTTGTAGATTGTTGGGCTTTGAAATTCTTGTAAAATTCGACCTGCTCACTGGCTGCCTTGAGCTGTGCTTCGTAGTTTTGTTTAACTGATGCAAGAGAAAGTTCATTTTCTTTTTCTTGTAAAAGAAGTTGATTTTTAACCTGATCTCGTTCTTTTTCTAGGTCAGAAAGAGTCTTTTGTAGTTGATTTTCATGCTCCAAACGCAAGGTAGCCAGTTGGTTTTCCAAGGCTTGTACTTCCTTGTCCTTAGCCAATAAAGCCTCATGGCTTGTCTGTTCAACTTCTTTCTTGGCCAATTCTTTCTCTGTATCAAAGTTTTGAATTTGACTCTGCAATTGCGCAATTTCTTGGTCTTTTTGAGCCAGTTTAGTCTGTTGCTCATTCATGGCCTTTTGCTCAGCCAAGGCCAGTTCCTGCTTCATCCGATCGTGCAATTCCTTATCAAACTCTGCCGTTCTCACTTGGGACAAAAGTTCAGCATACTGACTTTCATTTACTGTAAATACTTCCCCACAATTGGGGCATTTGATTTCGTTCATAACCTTCCTCTTTCTAGACTTCTGTAACCATTATATCATGCCTGAGGGAAAATCAAAAACAGCGAGTCGAAACCCACTGTTTATCTATTTTACTTTAAATTTTTTCCAAGGCCAAGCGCAAGTCTTCAATCAAATCCTCTACATTTTCCAGTCCGATCGACAAGCGGATTTGGTTTGGTGTAATACCTGCGGCTTCCAGGTCTTTTTCTGACAATTGACCGTGAGTGGTTGTGGCTGGATGGACCACAAGCGATTTAGCATCTGCCACATTTGCAAGGTCAGAAAAGATTTCCAAATGATCAATTACCTTGCGAGCTTCTGCCTCCCCACCTTTGACATGGAAGGTAAAGATTGAACCCACACCTTTAGGCAAATATTTCTCAGCCAAGGCATGATAAGGACTGTCTGCAAGTTTTGGATAATTTACTTTTTCTACCTTAGGATGGTTGACAAGGAAATTAACAATTTTCTCTGCATTTTGCACATGCCGTTCCACACGAAGTGAAAGGGTTTCAAGTCCTTGGAGTAACAAGAAGGCATTAAATGGCGACAAGGCTGCACCTGTATCACGGAGCAATTGGACACGAACAGCGATAATAAAGGCTGCTGCACCCACATCACGAGTATAGCTCAAATTGTGGTAGCTCGGATCTTCCTCAACAAATTGAGGGAATTTCCCTGAAGCCGCCCAGTCAAAACGACCACTATCGACAATAACGCCACCAATAGTCGTACCATGCCCACCGATAAACTTAGTCGCAGAGTGAATGGCAATATCAACACCGTGAGAAAAGACGTTAATCAAATATGGTGTAGCAAAAGTGTTGTCCGAAACGAGTGGAATCTGGTGTTTATGAGCAATCTCAGCCAATTTTTCCAAGTCAGGAATGTTAATCAAGGGGTTGCCCAGGGTTTCAATCAAGACAAGCTTGGTATTGTCATTGATCGCTGCTTCCACTTCCTCCAAATTATCCACATCTACAAAGGTTGTTGTGATCCCATAACGAGGAAGGGTTTCTTTCAAGAGATTGAAGGTTCCACCGTAAATAGTTGATGCTGCCACTAGATGGTCACCAGCATGGGCAAGCGCCAAAATTGTATAAGTCACTGCAGCCATACCTGATGCTGTTGCTAGCGCTCCAACACCGCCTTCAAGAGCAGCAATTCTTTCTTCAAAAGCAGCCGTTGTAGGATTTGTAATACGAGTATAGATATTACCTGGCTTTCTCAAGGCAAACAAATCGGCACCTTCCTGCGTGTCATCAAAAACAAAGGATGTTGTTTGATAAATCGGCACTGCACGAGACTTAGTTGCTGGATCCACTACTTGCCCAGCATGTAGTTGTAAGGTTTCAAATTTAAAATCACGAGTCATAAAACGACCTCCCAATAGTTTGATTAAAGATATTGTAGCACCTTAAGGTATAGTTGACCAATATTAGTTTTCTATATTTTGATATAAGAAATAGCTATTACTCTATTTTTAAAATGAAAAAAGCACGAATCAATCGTGCTCATTTTCTTAATCTACATAAGTATCTTCATTTTTATTGAGGAAGGCATATGGAAGACCCATCAAGAAGCCTCCTCCGATAAAGTTTCCGATGAAGGTTACACCCCAGTGGCGAAGCATATTTCCAACACCGAAGTTAGCAATTGAATCCGCAGCAACACTGAATTTCACAATCGCGAAAGAAGCAAAGTTTGCAGCAATGTGCTCGTTTGTTAAGAATACAAACATGTAAATAGCTGACAAAACAAGCCAAAGTTTGGCACCACCATCTTTGACCAAAACAAATGAAAGAATCGCAATATTTACGAAAATATTTGCCAAAATCGCCTCAAGCAAGATCAATTCATTTGAGCGGCCTAACTTCATCTCAACAACCCCTGAGATGAAACTATCGTGAGTCAGATGTGCATAGGCTGCTGAATGAGCAAAGCCCCACCCTGCTATCAAGGCTCCGATAAGGTTGAACAAGGTACAGTATAGTAAAATCTCAGCTGTTTTTCTCCAAGAGATTTTTTTCAAGAAACTACCTGCAGTCAAGAACATCATGTTTGATGTTACCAACTCGGCATTCAAAAAAACAATGTAGGCCAAGCCCCAAGCAAAGACAAATGGGAAGAGGAAGCGTCCACTACCTGGTGCGATTTTATTAATCAAGTCAGCCCCAACTGCACCTGCAGCAGTACTGAAGGTTAAAAATGCACCTGCGAACATAGAACGAATCGCATACTTAAATTTGCTTTGACTATAAAGACTTTCTTTCTTCTTGCAAGCAAATTCAATCTTTGAGATAAATTCTGAAGAAACCATAATAAACTCCTAAATCTTTTTTCTTGATAATTATATCACAAACTTTAGATTTTAGGAAGCGTTTTCTGTATTTCATAAAAGTTTATTTTTATGAAAATCTAAAAAAAATCAGTGAAATTCTAGATTTCACTGATTTGTACTAATAAAATTGTTTATATGGTTGATTGAAAGCTGTTAGGATTTCATCAGATGTTTGTGAATAATCTTTTGTTTCTTTCAAATCACCTTTTACAATAATACGTTCTGTAGCAGCAAGGTCTTCACAGGTTACTAATGTGATTTCATTGACCCCATCTCTATCATCAACTTCATCAACACGATCCGGTGTCACACGTTTGACTTCACGGATTTCATAGGTATAAACTTTATTTTTATCGGTTAGATAAATCTTCATACCATTTTTAGCGTTATCTAAAGGAGAAAATAACATTTTATTAGCATTATCAACACCAAAGATATGGTGACTAGCTAGACTATAATTTCCTTCTCCCATTACTTGCTCGCGTTTCATTGTACCAGCGCCGTAGAAGAGATTAACATTATCAAGTCCTTTAAAAATCGGCAAATTCATTTCCAATTCAGGAATTGCAATTCCCCCAATAACTGGTAATTTTTGAGCATCCCATTGAGAAGCTAGAACAGCTTCCGAAGAGATCGCTTTGACCGAATCAAAATCAAAATTTCCTTCTGTATCCTGATTTTCTTCTATTTTTTCTTTTGATACCTGGCTAACTTGATACTTATTGGTATTCCAGACCATGAAAATATTTCGAATTTGCGCATTAAAAATCAAAACCAGTGACAGTACTATCAGAAATCCTGCTAGGATATTTGTCAGCAGATTTTTTCGCTTGTTTTTCTTTTTATTATTTTTTTGAGACATTATGCTTCACCTTCTGTTTCGTTTTCTGTCCCAACTTCTTCTTTTTCTGCCGCTGCAACCGTTGTAAAGGTCACAATTTTAGCATCTTGATCCAGACGCATTACTTTAACTCCCATAGTTGAGCGTCCTGTTTGTGAAATATTGGCAACATTGGTTCGAATCATGACACCAGTATCAGTGATAATCATCAAGTCTTCATCACCTTTCACAGTCAAGAGACCTGATAGAGGACCATTTTTTTCAGCCACATTAGCCGTCTTCATCCCTTTACCACCACGACCTTTTGTTGGATATTCAGTCGCGACTGTACGCTTACCATATCCTTTTTCTGTGATGATAAGAACCTCGTCTTGATCAGTAATTACGCTAGCACCAACTACTGTGTCTCCCTCACGGAGATTAACACCTTTCACACCTGTGGCGATACGACTCATGCCGCGAACGGCTGATTGATTAAAGCGAACTGCATACCCAAACTTGGTACCAATGATAATATCCGTATCTTCTTCCGTCAACAAGACATTAATCAACTCATCTTCATCCTTGAGGGTCAAAGCCTTGAGACCATTCTGACGAATGTTAGCAAATTCCTTAACGCTTGTTCTCTTCACAATACCATGACGGGTTGTAAAGAAGAGATAAGCATCATCACTGCGTTCAGACTCAACATTGATAATCGTCTGAATACTTTCGCCTTCATCCAATTTCAAGAGATTAACTACTGGTAGTCCTTTGGCCGTCCGACCATACTCAGGAATTTCATATCCTTTCAGGCGATAGACGCGTCCTTTATTTGTGAAGAAGAGCAGGTGATCATGGGTGCTAGTCGACACTAACTCACGAACAAAATCGTCATCCTTAACACCTGTACCTTGAACACCGCGGCCACCACGTTTTTGAGCAGTAAATTCAGCTTGGTCCAGACGTTTGATGTATCCCTTATTAGAAAGCGTAATCAAGACATCCGATTCTTCAATCAAATCCTCATCTTCAAGACTCAATACTTCACCGACCATCAACTCTGTACGACGTTGGTCGCCAAACTTACGCTTAACTTCATCCAATTCTTCTTTGATGATTTGAGAAACACGTTCTGGTTTAGCAAGAATATCTGCTAAATCCGCAATCAGAGCCAAGAGGTCATCATACTCAGACTGAATCTTATCGCGTTCCAAACCTGTCAAACGACGAAGACGCATATCTAGAATAGCCTGACTTTGACGTTCAGAAAGCTTAAACTTACTCATCAACTCAGCTTGTGCTTCCGCATCTGTTTCACTAGCACGGATGATACGAATCACTTCGTCGATATGGTCTAGCGCAATCAAGAGACCTTCTAAGATATGCGCACGCGCTTCCGCTTTTTCCTTATCAAAACGAGTACGACGAACGACCACTTCTTTTTGGTGCTCGATATAAGCATCCAAAATCTGACGAAGGGACAAAATCTTCGGTACACCATTTTGGATAGCAAGCATATTGAAACCAAAGTTGGTTTGCATCTGGGTCATCTTGAAGAGGTTATTGAGGATAACATTGGCTGAGGCATCGCGCTTAACTTCGATAACAAATCGAACACCTTCACGGTTTGATTCATCACGAACTGCTGTGATGCCCTCAATACGTTTTTCCTGAACCAAACGAACAATATGCTCATGCACCTTGGTTTTATTGACCATGTAAGGAAATTCCGTTACAACGATGCGCTCACGGCCAGTCTTAGTTTCTTCAATTTCAGTACGAGAACGAAGGACAATAGAACCTTTACCTGTTTCATAAGCCTTATGAATGCCTGATTTCCCCATGACAAGGGCACCTGTTGGAAAATCTGGACCAGGCAAGACTTCCATCAAGTCCTTGGTAGTCACTTCAGGATTGTCCATGACCAACTTCACTGCATCAATGGTTTCACCCAAGTTATGAGGAGGAATGTTGGTAGCCATCCCAACAGCAATACCAGTTGCTCCATTAACTAAAAGATTTGGAAAACGAGCTGGCAAGACCAAGGGTTCGCGTTCATTAGCATCATAGTTATCAACGAAATCAACCGTATTTTTGTTAATATCACGAAGCATCTCCAGAGCAATCTTGCTCATGCGTGCCTCAGTATAACGCTGGGCGGCAGCACCATCTCCATCCATGGAACCAAAGTTTCCATGCCCATCTACAAGCATGTAACGGTAACTCCACCATTGAGCCATGCGGACCATTGCTTCATAGATAGAGGAATCCCCGTGTGGGTGGTATTTACCCATGACGTCCCCTGTAATACGAGCAGATTTTTTATGGGGTTTGTCTGGAGTCACACCCAATTCATTCATTCCATAGAGAATCCGACGGTGAACAGGTTTCAAGCCATCTCGAACATCAGGAAGAGCCCGCGCTACGATAACACTCATGGCGTAATCGATAAAACTCGTCTTCATCTCCTTTGTCAGATTGACATTCACTAAATTTCTATCCTGCATTAATAAATGCCTCATTTCACTATTAGTAATTAATAATATTATACCATAATGTTCGCCATATTTCAGGTATCCAAATCAGCTAAAACGTTTACATCAAGAACTGAAAGGCATATTCGTGACAAAGCTTTTTAAAAGTGATAGAATTAAAATAACTGGGGAAATCCCTGAATAAAATTAAGGAGATGTTTAGAACAATGACTTCAACTAAACAACACAAAAAAGTTATCCTTGTCGGAGATGGTGCTGTAGGTTCATCTTACGCTTTTGCACTTGTTAACCAAGGAATTGCACAAGAGCTTGGAATTATCGAAATTCCACAATTGCATGAAAAAGCTGTTGGTGACGCGCTTGACCTTAGTCACGCCCTTGCCTTCACTTCACCTAAAAAAATCTATGCAGCTCAATACTCTGACTGTGCAGACGCTGACCTTGTTGTAATCACTGCAGGTGCTCCTCAAAAACCAGGTGAAACTCGTCTTGACCTTGTAGGTAAAAACCTTGCTATCAACAAATCAATCGTAACTCAAGTTGTTGAATCAGGTTTCAAAGGTATCTTCCTTGTTGCTGCTAACCCAGTTGACGTTTTGACTTACTCAACTTGGAAATTCTCTGGTTTCCCTAAAGAACGCGTTATCGGTTCAGGTACTTCACTTGACTCAGCTCGTTTCCGTCAAGCACTTGCTGAAAAATTGGATGTAGATGCTCGTTCAGTTCACGCCTACATCATGGGTGAACACGGTGACTCTGAGTTCGCTGTTTGGTCACATGCTAACATCGCTGGTGTAAACCTTGAAGAATTCCTTAAAGACACTCAAAATGTTCAAGAAGCTGAATTGATTGAATTGTTCGAAGGTGTTCGTGATGCAGCCTACACAATCATCAACAAAAAAGGTGCAACATACTACGGTATCGCAGTAGCCCTTGCTCGTATCACTAAAGCAATCCTGGACGACGAAAACGCAGTACTTCCACTTTCAGTATTCCAAGAAGGTCAATACGGAGTTAAGAATGTCTTTATCGGTCAACCAGCTGTTGTTGGTGCACATGGTATCGTTCGTCCAGTAAATATCCCATTGAACGACGCAGAAACTCAAAAAATGCAAGCATCTGCTAAAGAATTGCAAGCTATCATTGACGAAGCATGGAAAAACCCAGAATTCCAAGAAGCTTCTAAAAACTAATTTAGCCATAGACAACTCCTTGAATCATCAGGGAGTTGTTTTTTTCTGTATTATAGTAGGTTGAAGTTGAAATAGCACCCCATTACTCTAAAACGTTGTTATAAAATGCTTTAAATCCCTAATCAATTTGTTCATATCTTATTTCAATTCATTATACATCTTCCCACAATAAAACGCATAATACCAAGGATTGTCAATACCTTATCTTATGCGTTTTTTCTGATTTCAAAGAATTTTGACTCGGCCTTCTTTTTAATTATCTTCAAAATAGGAATCAACCAACTCCTGAACTCTTCCTTCTTTAGCCGCTGGAATAGTATCTTCTAAAACAAAATTCTTCCTACTAATATCTTTAGAAAGATTTCCAAAAATAAAATTAGTCGAGATATTATAGATAATCTCAGACGGAGCAAATCCATAAACCTGATTCTCTAAAATATGCTTCAAACGTTTTTCAGAATCTGGAAATAATTGTTTCAAACCATCACTATTATAGAGGCGTTTAACCAATTCTGCAATATAGAGACCTGACTTCATATATAAATCAATAAAAGTTTTAGATGAATCTTCAAATATCCCTGGATTTTCCTTTTCTAAATCATCTACCATCCTTTTTACCACACGTTTAGGCGTGAAAATCTGGTTGGTCTTCTGCGGTGGAATATAATCAAAAATATCTTCTTTTTGATCTTTAAAATAATCTGCCAACTCCTTTTTCTTGCGGAGAAATTCTTGAATAGCTTCGTCAAATGTTGCTTTATCAAAGAGATGCCCTGCAAAATCTTGTCCACCATCTCTCAAATAACGAAATTGGTCAATCGTAATACCAGTCACCTCAAAGAAGACTTGCTCAGGAACAAAGGTATCAAAATTATCAAGTATTAGAGATTGATTACCATAGGCCATAATAAAACTTGGAATGGTTCTTGCAAATCCACGAAGATGGTCACGAATCTCATCTTGAGCTGATTGTTTTAACTGTTCAACCCGTTTTATCTCAACCTGTTCGATAAACTTCTCAGGCATTTTTTCCACTTCTTTTTTGAGTGTTTGCTCTAGTTTTTCTTTGTGAATGAGATTATTTTCTTCTAAACGTTTATCCAAATCTTCTTGAATCTTATCTTTTTGCTCCTTATCATTTGCTTCCTTGAGTTGTTCTTTCAACTCTTCCTTGATATGAGCCTCAGAAATTTTACGTTCTATCTCATTTTTTCGAATTTCATTCTCAAATGTTTTGGAAATTTCTTTCTTGATTTGTTCTTTTTCCCTCGTTTTAAGGTCATAGCCTGCTTCCAATTCTTCTACAATCACTGGAGAAACTGTCTTACTCAAATCATTAACCAGCTGTTTTTGAGTTCTGTCCTCATCCTTAGTGAACAAATCTGAAACGGATTGACTAAGTCCATAGACTTTTTCACCAAAAAGTCGCATTTGCTGATTAACTACAATTTCATGGTCAACTACTGCATTGCCCTCATCATCTACTGTAACATCTGAAAAGTCTAATAGTTCAGAAGATGTTTGTAACTTGCCTTCCTTTTCAACTGGGAGTTCATTTAAAATGTCTAGAACTGTTTGACTAGCTTGGAAAATACCGCTGATATTATCAAATAATAGATTGGACATAAAGCCTCGTTTAAGAACTTCTCTAGCTTTAATCTGGCGAGGGATAGTTAGAACCGCCTTGGCATCAATTTCAACCATCTTACCAGCACGATCTTCAGCTATGACAGGGAAGAAATTTAGTAACTCTCTGATGTTTTCTTCACGAGTTGTCGAAGTCCCACCTCCTCCTGCAGTTGCAAGCGATAAGTTGTTGGCAAACTCATCAAAGAGAATCAAGGTTCTTTCCGGCGCAAAGTCAAATACATAGGATTTTTCTTTGCGGAAATGATTTCCTTTGCTATCGGTCCATGAATATGGGTTCTGAGCACGAAATGCAGCTTGCATATAAAGAGCTGGTGATTTCAAATTTGATAACATCAATACACCTGTCCATTCAGGTATGGTGACCCCTGTCGTCAACTGACCAACGGAGAGGGTAATGGTTTTGTCATTCTCTGCTATCGCTTTTCTAACCAAGTCCAAGGATTTGAGTTTGACTTTATCGTCATCCTCAGACATACGCCCGTCGCCAGCAGCTAACACAATCTCATAATTTTCATAGAAGGGATGTTCTTCTAGTAGAGCTTTTAAAGCTTTAGCTGAGGCTACACGTTCTAACAGCCAAAAAGTATGCTTGAGTTCATTACGAAGTTCTTTGGTTGAAAATGGATACTTTTCATTGCTTGATAGAGTATTTAGCCAATTTCTGACATCTTGCTCATGGATAAATTTCCCTTTATCATCTGTAGCGAAAAATTCACTCAAGTCAAAAGCATAGTCTATATTCTCTCCATCAAGTTGAGCACCTTTTTCTAACTCCTCACCAATCATCTGAGACATTTGATAGGTAAAGAGATTCAACTGAGGCAAGCTTTCATAAGGGTTTTCCTCTTCTTGCTCAGGAGACCAAGTAGATTTGGCAGACTGTTCATCCGCATAAGACCAGTTGTAAATCTGCTCCTCTGTAAAATCTCCTTTAGCCAATGCTTTAAATGGTGTACCTGACAAATGCAGAGTAAAATTCCGTCGAATCTTGTTAAAAGCCTGGTCTGTCTTAAAGGTATCTACTCCTTCGTGAGCCTCATCTATAACCAATAAATCCCAATGGATATCTGTAACCCATTTGAGTTTATTATGCTCTCCACCTAGATAAGCAGATCCTTTCAAATCTTGGAGACTGATAAAAGCAAGTTGTCTTACATCGTCATCTAAAATACCAACAAATTCTTTACGTGACAAGGTTGGACGATTTTTAAGACTGTCTGATTCTGAAACAAACTTGTAAGTCGTTTGACCTGCTATGAATTTTTCAAAATCATCATACCATGAGTTAGCAATGGCAGGGCGGTTTGTTACAATCAGGACATTAACAGCTTCCATTCGACGAACTAGATCATAGGTAGACAAGGTTTTACCAAAGCGTGGCTTGGCATTCCAAAGGAACTTACCTCCTAGATGATTCTTGAAATAAGCTAATGTCTTAGAAACTGCTTCTTCTTGCTCTTGTCGCAGAGTATAGTCCTGTCCTTGGCCAGGCTGATAACCTGACAAATCATGCTGAACAAACTTATCGAAGAGATTTTTAGATTTTTCAGGAGTTCCATTAAAATAGAACCATTCCGTCTTAGGACGACGTTCCACATCATGGAAAGAAAGGAAATGGTGGAAATCATGGTCCTTAAAAGTCTTTCCCTTATCAGGTTCTTCCGTATAAGCTGCATCTCCAGTCCATAAAACATCTGTATCTATATGAGCAGTATGCGTTTGTTCTTTAATCCGTTGTGTGACATCACGCTCCGTATAACCAATCTTAATCCAGCCCTCATTGCTAGTTACCGTAGGGGTGGTGTAAGCATAGATTTTAGGATGAATTTCTTTCGAGGTTTTAATTTCTACTGGCATAAGTATTCCTTTTTTAAAAAACTAAGATAATTTTTCTAACTCTGTTAAATCGATTCCCATCGTGTTTAAAATATCATCAAATACTACAGTTTTAAATTCATCAGCATACTGATTGAATAAATTCATTAAAGCTTTATATAATCTTTGAAAATCTTTCTTATCAAGTACAATTTTTAAAAATAGAATAACCACTATGAAACGTTTATTATCATATCTCCTTATCCCAAAATGATTTGCTATTTGAGATATTCTGACATTTCTTAAATTAACATTATACAGTCGTTCATCATGTGCACAGATATTTCTAACTAGGTTTGCCACTTTCAAACATGCACTTAAATCTGCACTAGATAGTCTAAATGTATTGTCTTTATTTTGTGTTCTATATTTATCTGTATAAAATTTTGCAATGATATTCTTTGTACTATCCGTTAAAATATTGTAAAAATTAGCAATGTTTCCCATTGTAAGAAAATTAACTAAAACCCAAAGTGGTACTTCCCCATGTTCCTCAATGTAATGTTTAATAGCGCCAGTTCTATCTACCTTATCATGAATCGTCTTGGTTAAGATAGAGATTTGTTGAAGAACTTTTTTAGGATCATTGTCTACAAAATTTGCAATATCTAAATAGGCATTCTTACGAGGGTGTTTTTTAGAGAATTCATATGCAACTGTGGTCTTTATTGAATTTTCGAATATCAATAAATATTTCAATAATAATATCCTTAGTTATCTATCAAATAAAAACAAGGCCTTTAGTTCGTTAAAGTGAGTTCCTTTTTGATAAATTTCAGGTTCAACAGGTCGATTATTGCTGTCCTTTACTAAAAATAAATCTTTATAACCGTTTATAACATTGTAATAGTTCTCTTTTTCTAAAAATCTCTTTGGCTTCCCATTCGTTGGTACTACAACACCCCTATTTCTTAAGATTGTTAACTGTTGATTAAATGTTTTATGTTCCTTCAAACTTATCTCCTATAAAATAAAAAGGGTCAGGGCATCGTATGCTTCCTGACCTAATCCTATGTGTCTATTATAGATCACTGAGCGCTATTTGTCAAATAAAAATACTTTTCTAATCCATCTCCCTTACATATGTCTCAATAAAGGCAATTTCCTCAGGAGAAAGGTCATATTTTTGATAGAGCTGACGGTCAATATCAGCCACTGATTTTGTCCAATCAATGTCCGAATCCTTAGTAAAGTCTTGGAGAGGAACGTAATACCAAGTTTTGCGTGAGTTATGCTGAGTAACTTTCAAAACACCTAATAATACTCTAGCGAATTTAGTTTTAATAAATTTAATACAAGCATCGGCTTCAAATTTTGTTTTAAAATTACCAATAGATAAAAAAGTATCTGTATGCCCGATTAGGGGTTCCCCGATTAGGGGTTCCCCGATTAGGGGTGTTGATAAGACTTCACCTAAGGCACCACTTCCATTAGCTTCTGGTACAAAAACATTATAATTTTCGAATGTTTCCGGTAAATCTAAATATTTTTTATTAATATATCGATAAACACGTTCGGAACCAATTCTTCCAAGTAGAGCAACATGGTCTTTTTCTTCTTTGTTTTTGAAAACAAAATCTAACTGAGTTAGTGATTTCGAAACAATTTTATTTTTTGTCCCTTTTCCTTGCAGATTTTCAGCATTTGGATAATCAGAAAAAAGTTGATTTGAAAATCTATAAATACCTTGAGGATAAACTAAATCAGAAAAAGTTTTAAAGTCTGGATGTTTTTCGATTTTTTTTACAATACTATTCAAAGATTCAAAAATAGTAAATACTCCGATTGGTCCCAAATCTTTATCAGCATCACGATAAGTTATTGCTACTCCACCCTTTATATCCGTTCCTGTAAATACTTTACCGCTTTTAAGTTCATAGAATTGAACTTTTAAATGCTTGTCTTCAAGCATCTTTTCCATCCAATTTTTAGGAGTTTGACCAGCTTTAAATAAAAATCTTGCTGGAGTGATTAGTATCGATTTATCTGCGATTTTAATAGCTTCATCAATAAAAAAGTGATAAACTGGTTCATCCCTAGCTTCTCCTGTTTCCTGATATGGCGGATTTCCTATCACGACATCAAATTTCATTTCACTTTCCTCACTAGATAGGCGCTCAAAACCTATCATTTTATTCTTTTTCCAGTCTTTGATTTGGGTTTTAGATTCTTCTGCTTGTTCTACTTCCAGCTCATCGGAAAACAAGCTTAACTGTTGAGATTGTCCTTGTGTAGCTGAGTAGGGACTGTTTTTTTTCAATCCATCCATCTGAAAGACATTGTAGGATATAATAGTCGCAATTTCTTTCTTTTGCTCTAAGGTCGGTTGATTTCCAGTCTTAGCTAGATAATAGTCCTCAAAGGTAGCTAGAAGATTTTCACGCGCCAAAAGGAGAGAATCTCCTTGATACTCATAGCCATAAGAAGCTAGATAAGCTTTTTTTACAAGTTCATAGAAGGTTGCTTCATCAGAAACTTCACGACTAATACGCTGC
The DNA here is from genome assembly GCF_013277125.1 of Streptococcus sp. 4094. Lineage (NCBI taxonomy): Bacteria > Bacillati > Bacillota > Bacilli > Lactobacillales > Streptococcaceae > Streptococcus > Streptococcus sp. 4094. Next base: position 197,857 of record NZ_VMMI01000008.1, read on the forward strand.
AATTTTCTATCTACAAAACCAACTCGCTCAGATAATGGAATTTCCTCACCAGTTACCGTATCATATCTCGTTACCATATAAGGTGCTTCACCACAGGTAATTTCTAGCCAGCGCACTTGGATATAATCTTCAAGATTCAGAGTTTCAAGTTCAACTTCAACGTAACCATTTTGCTTTTCAACTAACCAAGTTGGCGTAAAAACTTCGGCTCTAATCTTGGTTCGGTCTTTTTGCTCATACTTAGACTTTTCTGATCGGGGTTGAATCAAGTTTGCATAGTTTCCAGTAACCTTACTTGGATTGATGCGATCACTTGGAGCAAATCCCTTTCCTAACAATTCATAAGAATGCGTTGCCCAAACAATATTTTTCTTGGTCGTTCGATCTTTTAAAAGTATTTTTAATAAATCAGCAGACTCCATATCCAACTGCTCTTCACTAATATCTATTGTCATAAGCAACCTCTCTTATATTGTAAGCCCTATTATATCATATTTTAAAGAATGAAAATTTACTTGGAAAAAAGTAATTCAATAAATATCTCTCCGATGACCAACTTCTAGAGTAGCAACGACTAATTCATCATCTACAATTTGTACGATAACTCGATAATTACCAATTCTATAGCGCCATTGACCAACGCGATTACCAACCAAAGCCTTTCCGTGTCGTCTCGGGTCTTCCAAAACATTGGTTTGTAAATAGTTTGTAATTAGCTTCTGCGTATAACGGTCCAATTTTTTCAATTGCTTGATGAAACGTCTTGTTGGAACTAATTTATACAAATTATTCATCCTCCAAGCCTAAATCATGAATCATTTCTTCCCAAGTAATGGGTTCAACTCCTTTTTCCAAGTCGTCTAAATACTCTTGATAGGCTAAATCTGCCACACGAGCATCGTATTCATCTTCTAGAGCTTCAAGAGTTTTGGTGCGGATAAGTTCCGACAGGGAAACTCCTTCAAACTTAGCCATTGCTTTCATAAATGTTTTATCAGCTTCAGAAACTTTTAATGTAATAGTAGTCATCTTTTGCACTCCCTTTTTTAATGGTAACACCATTGTATTACTTTTTAGGTGTTCAGTCAATATAAAAAGAACACCTTCTCAGCGTTCTTTCTATATATCTGTCAAGGGTGTGGCAGTATCTGGTGAGGTATCATAAACCTTAAAGTCTACTCCGACTCCCAGATCAGCTTGAGCCAGCTGATTGACCATAGTCATGTGAGCCAGCTCCTTGATATTGTTCTCTTTAGACAAATGTCCTAGGTAGATTTTCTTAGTGCGATTTCCTAGCGTCCGAATCATGGCTTCAGCACCATCTTCGTTAGAAAGGTGACCCAGATCCGATAGGATTCGTTGTTTGAGTCGCCAAGCGTAAGAACCTGCTCGCAAAATCTCTACATCATGGTTGGACTCGATAAGATAGCCGTCCGCATTTTCGACAATCCCTGCCATGCGGTCACTGACATAACCTGTATCTGTCAAAAGGACAAAACTTTTATCATCTTTCATAAAGCGATAGAACTGCGGTGCGACTGCATCATGGCTTACACCAAAACTCTCGATGTCAATATCTCCAAAGGTTTTGGTTTTTCCCATCTCAAAGATATGCTTTTGCGACGAGTCTACTTTCCCAAGATACTTGCTGTTTTCCATAGCTTGCCAGGTCTTTTCATTGGCATACAAATCCATACCATACTTGCGAGCTAACACACCCACTCCATGGATATGATCTGAATGCTCATGGGTAATCAAGATGGCATCCAGGTCTTCTGGTTTGCGGTTAATTTCAGCAAGTAGGCTAGTAATTTTCTTACCAGACAAGCCAGCATCCACTAAAAGCTTCTTTTTTGGTGTTTCCAGATAAAAGGAATTTCCACTGGAACCCGACGCTAAAATACTATATTTAAAGCCTATTTCACTCATTCTAGTCTTCTACTTCGTCCTCCCATACTTCTTCTTTCACTGCATCCTTATCATAAGGGAGCACAATGGTAAAGGTTGAACCCTTACCGTATTCACTCTTGGCCCAAATAAAGCCATTATGTTGTTTGATAATTTCTTTGGCAATAGACAGTCCCAGACCTGTTCCACCTTGGGCACGACTTCTAGCACGATCCACACGATAGAAACGGTCAAAGATACGTGGTAAATCCTGCTTAGGAATCCCCAAACCGTGGTCAGAAATGGATAAAATCATCTGGTCTTCAGTTGTCTTCATTCTGACAGTGATTTTACCCCCATCTGGCGAATACTTAATAGCATTATTTAAAATATTATCAATCACCTGTGTCATCTTGTCTGTATCAATTTCCATCCAGATAGAATTGATAGGATAATCTCTCACCAGCTCATATTTCTTTTCTTTTTCCTGTCCTTTCATCTTGTCAAAACGATTGAGGATAAAGGTAATAAAGGCAGTGAAGTTTATCAATTCTACATCTAGGTGACTGGTCGCATTATCAATCCGTGAGAGATGGAGGAGATCCGTCACCATGCGCATCATACGGTTGGTTTCGTCCAGAGACACCTTGATGAAGTCTGGTGCTACAGTTTCACACAAAGCTCCCTCATCCAAGGCTTCAAGATAGGATTTCACGCTGGTTAAAGGAGTCCGTAACTCATGACTAACGTTGGAAACGAAGAGTCTCCGTTCTCGCTCTTCCTTCTCCTGCTCCGTCGTATCATGCAAAACAGCCACCAAACCTGAAATAAAGCCAGACTCTCGACGAATCAAGGCAAAGCGAACTCGAAGGCTCAGATATTCCCCATTGATGTCTTGGGAATCTAGCAACAATTCTGGACTTTGGGTAATCAAATCACGCAATTCATAGTCTTCTTCTATCTTGAGTAATTCCAAAATGCTTCTATTCAGAACATCTTCTTTAACCAGCCCCAGTTGCTTCTTGGCTGTATCGTTAATCATGATAATCTGCCCCCGACGATTGGTCGCAAGAACCCCATCTGTCATATAAAACAGGATACTATTTAGTCTCTTACTCTCTTGTTCTAGATTTTCCTGAGTGAGACGAATAACCTCCGACAAGTCATTCAAATTATTGGTAATATTGGTGATTTCAGACCCACCTTGCATATCAAGAACCTTGGAATAATCTCCTGCAATCAAATCTTTAACCTTTTGATTGATTTGCTTCAACCGAATATTATCACGTCTATTCTCTAGTAATAAGAGGGTCACAACAAGGATGAAACCTAACAAAATCAGGATAAAGATAAAATCTCTGGTAAAAATCGTTTGTTTCAGTAAATCAAGCATTATTTCTCATGTAATACCCTACACCACGGCGCGTCAAGATATACTCTGGTCGGCTGGGCGTATCTTCAATCTTCTCACGCAGACGTCGGACAGTCACATCAACTGTACGGACATCACCAAAATAGTCATAACCCCAGACAGTCTCAAGTAAGTGTTCGCGCGTAATGACTTGACCTGTATGCGATGCCAAATGATACAAAAGCTCAAACTCACGATGGGTTAAGTCTAGTTCTTCGCCATATTTTTTAGCCACGTAGGCGTCTGGAACAATTTCTAAATCCCCAATTTGGATAGGTTGAGGTTTACTTTCTGCTTCCTGCCCATCTACTGGCATAGGTTGAGAACGACGCAGCAAAGCTTTAACACGCGCCTGCAACTCACGATTGGAGAAGGGTTTTGTCACATAGTCATCTGCCCCAAGCTCCAAACCGATGACCTTATCAAATTCGCTGTCTTTAGCCGACAGCATGATAATAGGTACACTACTGGTCTTGCGAATGGTCTTAGCAACTTCCAAACCATCAATTTCCGGAAGCATCAAATCCAGAATAATAATATCTGGTTGCTCTGCTTCAAATTGCTCTAGCGCTTCACGACCGTTAAAAGCAGTTACAACTTCGTAACCTTCCTTGGTCATATTAAACTTGATAATATCCGAGATTGGTTTCTCATCATCTACAATTAGTATTTTTTTCATATGTTCACCTTTTTCTCTACTATTATACCAAAAAAATAACAAGAAGACACAATAGCTAGTCTTTGTTAGTGTCTATATTGGCTTTTGCATAAGCCTGCCAGATTTTTTGTTGGGGTTTGGCAAGTGGGTAATTCTTGAACTCTTCTGGTGAAAGCCAGCGAACTTCTCTATCGGAAAAGTCATGGTAGTCAGTCACCTGACCTGTTACAATTTGAACATGCCATTTACGATGACTAAAGACATGCTTGACAGTCTCAAAATAAACATCAAACCAAGCAACATCTAGGTCATAGTCCTGCTGGAAACTCTCCTCTGGACTGGGGCCAAAGTTTACACTTTCTTCCGCAACCTGATGAAAGAGGTCAAACTGCTCTTCTTGCGAAAAATCATCAACTTCTACCAGTGGGAAATGCCAAAAACCTGCCAATAGCTTTTCGCTTTCATTTTTTTCAAGCAAAAATTGTCCCTGACTATTCTTTACCACCAAGGCTTTGAGATAAATAGGAACTGGCTTTTTCTTGGGAGCCTTGATTGGATAACGGTCCATTGTGCCATTCTGATATGCCGCACTAAAGTCCTTAACCGGACTTTCTTCTGGTCTGGGATTTACAGGCGCCTCAATATCAGACCCCAAGTCCATCAAAGCTTGATTAAAGTCACCTGGCCGTTTTGGGTCAATCAAGATTTCCATCATTGCCTGAAAAATTTTGCGATTACTTGGAATCCCAATATCATGGTTGACTTCGAACAGACGCGCCAAAACCCGCATGACATTACCATCTACAGCTGGCTCAGGCAAGTTAAAAGCAATACTGGAAATGGCTCCTGCAGTGTAAGGTCCAATCCCTTTCAAGCTGGAAATTCCTTCATAGGTGTTTGGAAATTGGCCACCAAAATCAGTCATAATCTGCTGGGCTGCAGCCTGCATATTACGAACTCTAGAATAATAACCCAAACCTTCCCAAGCCTTCAACAAACGCTCTTCAGGCGCAGCTGCCAAACTTTCCACTGTTGGAAACCAGTCCAAGAATCGTTCGTAATAAGGGATAACCGTATCCACCCTGGTCTGCTGGAGCATAATTTCAGAGACCCAGATATGATAAGGATTCTTACTCCTACGCCATGGTAAATCTCTTTTATTTTCATCATACCAAGCGAGAAGTTTCTGACGGAAAGAAATAATCTTCTCCTCTGACCACATAACGATACCGTATTCTTTCAAATCTAACATATCTCTAGTATAACACAGAAGACTCTAACTGTCCTTTTCCTAATATTAAAAAACCTCTTCCCAAGGGAAACTCAATGAAAATCAAAGAG
>NZ_VMMI01000079.1:0-5384 GCF_013277125.1 Streptococcus sp. 4094
GCTACTTCATCGTCTACTGTTGGACAGGCTCAAGCAAGCACTCCAGCTCATTCAGGAGATTCGACGGATCAAGCTACTGGTTTATCTAGTCAACAGAGGGGAACAGAAAATGCGACAGAAGCAGAGTCTCCACAAGGAAGATCTGAAAGTTCTGTGACACCACCAACCCGTAGCCGGAGAAGTGTAGCCTTTGCTGGTGGCACTCAATCGAGTCAAGAGAAACAGGTTGATAAATCCGTCTTAAGAGATTTGATTCAAGACTTGGAAACTCGTTTGAAAGACTTGGATGGTATTGATCAATCTGTCATCGACGCTGCGAAGACTATTCTCGGAGAGGGTCAAGCAGCCCTTAGAAATGCTGACTTGACAGAGGCAGGCTTGAGAGAGATTACTGCTAAGGTCAAAGAAGCACTCGAATCCTTGAAAGGCAAGCAAGCGACTAAGGATGAAGAGGAAATGCAAGAAACAAGGAAAGAGCAAGGTCATCTTCCATATGGTACTATGATTGGTAGCCTGCTCGCCCTTCTTGGTCTCCTTCTCTTCCTCATCGCGCGTCGTAAGAAAGAGTCAGAACTCAAGAAATTGACCAAGGAATTGACTAAGGTTCTGCAAGAAAGCGACCTTACAAATGTAGATGCGAAAGTTCTCGACCAAGCACGAGAAGCTCTCGCTCAAGCGGTTGCTTTCCTAGCCAATGAGAAAGAGTCTGGCCATACAGAAGATGAGTTGATTGAGAAACTCAAAGCTATTCTTGCTCAGTTAAAATAAGTCAAACTTAGCCGAGTCGGAAACCAGCTAGAATAGTGATTGAAAGAATGTTGGAAAAACTCAATTTGAGGTGAACATTCAGAAAATCTTTCTCTGATAAAACGCATAATATCAAGCTTTTTAAGGCAAGGTATTATGCGCTTTTATCATTTTGAAACTTTTTGTTCTATCCTATTTGTGATATTTTTCCCTTATTTCATAAACATTTCATATTTGGATTTTATAATAAGATATAGCTTTCCAGTTTTTACTATACTTTGATATTCAAATATGTTATACTATGGTTATCAAAGTAAATGAAAGGGGTTACGAACATGACGCCAGAAGAAATGTACCTGACAGATCGATTGGACGTACAGATAGCTCATTTTTTAAAGAAAAGTGTTCAACATCGTAGACGCTATAAGGTATTAAAAATAACAGAAATCGTGGCAGGTTTTCTCATAGCTGTTTTTTGTGCTATTCCTATGCCAGGTGATCGCTACCGTTTGATTTCGGTTGCCTTGTCCAGTTTAGGCTTGCTGTGTGAAGGGATTCTCAATTTGTATAATGCCAAGGAACACTGGATTTCTTACCAAAAGACTGCGCAACTCCTGGAGAGAGAAAAATTCCTCTATCAATGTCAAACAGAGAAATATGCAGGAAAAACCAAGGCTTTTGCCCTATTTGTCAAGACATGCGAAGGTCTTATCTCAGAGGAAATTAACCAGTGGGAAAGTATCCAGTCAAAAGAAGTGGCAGCTAGTGCAGATGCTCCAGAGAAAAAAGAATAGGAGGTGGAGGAAATGTCTCAATCCAGCTACCTTTTGCCCTTGCTCTGGTTGAAAAAAGAAGCCGATAAGGAAAAGATGAGTGCGACCCAGTGCCAGATATTTTTCTTTTACTATCAACTGTTTGAACTCTTATTTGCTAGAGAAAGCGACTTGAGAGACTTGTGTCTGGGAAGGCAAGGTTTTTATTTCTCGCAGTTAGAGAAAGATTTGCTTTCTGGAGTTTCCCACTTTCTAAAAAACTTGGAGGGTAAGGGGACTCTCAAGGCTAACCAAGAAGTATCAGCTCGCAAAGCCCTTTTTCTAGCCTTGACAACTAGCCAGTCAGATTGGCAGGAGTTAGCTCCTGTTTTTGATTTTTATCAGACTGTCGGGAGGCTTGAACATCCTTCTCTCTTGAGTTTTCAGGACAGACAACATCTGATGTGGATTTACCAGTCAGCTTTGGAGAAGGATTATAGTGTCAAGGTAATTGGCGACAAGCATTTTGTATTGAAGAGACAAGATGCTACTAAATTGACAGCGCGCCAAACTCAAACGTTGGAAGTTCTGAGCCAATCAGAAGACTTGGTCAATCCTGTCTATGTGACATTAGGAGAAAAGGGGGTGCTCTTGCTTGATTAAGAGAGGAGATGTTGTAGCTCTTTATTTGCCTTTTCCGACTATTAGTAGCGATTTGGCTGTGAAGAATCATATGTATATTTGTATTGATAACAGCATGACTAAAAACAAAGAATTGGTTAAAAATCAGACCTTCAAACCAGTTCTCCTGACCAGACGTTTGGTCAAGAATTTTATGATAGAAGAGCCAGATCTAGCTCGTAATCCTTTTACAAGACCAACCTTGATTGACTTAGATAAGGTATTTATGTTGGATAATACGGTCATTCCGACTTCTTATCTAGCCAGACGGCGACGCAATGTATCAGAAGAATTGTACGAGGAAGTTTTGGATCACTTAGTCCAACCACGGCTGATTTCGCTGAACAAGTCTGAGTTTATGCAACTCAATCCAGGAACTTATTAGGAGGTAGAAGATGACAAATAAAGCAGTAAATGACTTTATACTAGCTATGGATTATGATAAAAAGAAACTCTTGACCCATCAGGGAGAGAGTATTGAAAATCGTTTCATCAAAGAGGGGAATCAGTTACCCGATGAGTTTGTTGTTATCGAAAGAAAGAAGCGGAGCTTGTCGACAAACACAAGTGATATTTCCGTGACGGCTACCAACGATAGTCGCCTCTATCCTGGAGCCCTTCTCGTAGTGGATGAGACCTTGTTAGAGAATAATCCCACTCTTCTTGCGGTCGATCGTGCTCCGATGACTTATAGTATTGATTTGCCTGGTTTGGCAAGTAGTGATAGCTTTCTCCAAGTAGAAGATCCCAGCAATTCAAGTGTTCGCGGAGCAGTAAACGATTTGTTGGCCAAGTGGCATCAAGATTATGGTCAGGTCAATAATGTCCCAGCTAGAATGCAGTATGAAAAAATCACGGCTCACAGCATGGAACAACTCAAGGTCAAGTTTGGTTCTGACTTTGAAAAGACAGGGAATTCTCTTGATATTGATTTTAATTCTGTCCATTCGGGCGAAAAGCAGATTCAGATTGTCAATTTTAAGCAGATTTATTATACAGTCAGCGTAGATGCTGTTAAAAATCCAGGAGATGTATTTCAAGATACTGTAACGGTAGAGGATTTGAGGCAGAGAGGAATTTCTGCAGAGCGTCCTTTGGTCTATATTTCGAGTGTTGCTTATGGGCGCCAAGTCTATCTCAAGTTGGAAACCACGAGTAAGAGTGATGAAGTAGAGGCTGCTTTTGAAGCTTTGATAAAAGGAGTCAAGGTGGCTCCTCAGACAGAGTGGAAACAGATTTTGGACAATACAGAAGTGAAGGCGGTTATTTTAGGGGGCGACCCAAGTTCGGGTGCCCGAGTTGTAACAGGCAAGGTGGATATGGTAGAGGACTTGATTCAAGAAGGCAGTCGCTTTACAGCAGATCATCCAGGCTTGCCGATTTCCTATACAACTTCTTTTTTACGTGACAATGTAGTTGCGACCTTTCAAAACAGTACAGACTATGTTGAGACTAAGGTGACAGCTTACAGAAACGGAGATTTACTCTTGGATCATAGTGGTGCCTATGTTGCCCAATATTACATTACTTGGGATGAATTATCCTATGATTATCAAGGTAAGGAAGTCTTGACTCCTAAGGCTTGGAACAGAAATGGGCAGGATTTGACGGCTCATTTTACCACTAGTATTCCTTTAAAAGGGAATGTTCGCAATCTCTCTATCAAAATTAGGGAGTGTACCGGACTTGCCTGGGAATGGTGGCGTACGGTTTATGAAAAAACTGATTTGCCACTAGTGCGTAAGCGGACGATTTCTATTTGGGGAACAACTCTTTATCCTCAGGTAGAAGATAAGGTAGAAAATGATTAGGAGAGAAGAACGTTTGCGACAAAAAGAGGCAATGCTCTCTCTGCGAATATCTGAAAGTTTATCTCTTGCCTAGCGATTTCCATTGGAGTATGCTCGTGATGTTAAAATGAGTCTATCAAATAGTGGCTGTAAGAAAAAGTAAAAAGGGTAGTGAAACTCCTTGCTATACAGGGAATTAGCTACCTTTTACTTGTTTTAGAAGTGCCGTTGTACTAGTCTAACTTCAGTATCATGTGAAATCAAAAAGAGCATAAATTTCTGTTTCAGGAACATATAAATTATGGTTTTGTTTAGAAACTTTTCTATTGACTTCTTAGAATACAATAGTGCCTATAAGAACTGTTGAATTTCAAAGTATTTACTTGAACTATGATACGTCTGGAGTAGACTGTCAACAAAAGGTGCAGTATGATTGTTTTTGTCGCTTATATCTACAAACTCAAAACAGTAGCTTGAGCGGACTTTGTCAAACTTGGCTGAAACTTTCTATTTACAGATAATGGTCTAGTTTGTTTTTTGAATGTTGATAAGGATGGAAAGGTAAGGTCATCTTGGCAACAAAAGTGTCATCATAGCTCGATTTGCTGAATAAAATCTCTTTCCTCTAGTGAAAATCGAAAAAACTTGTGTTATAATAAAAAAGATTAAAATGTGAAAAAAGGAGATTCCTAATGGGACGTAAATGGGCCAATATCGTAGCCAAGAAAACGGCTAAAGATGGAGCTAACTCTAAAGTATATGCAAAATTTGGTGTAGAAATCTATGTAGCAGCTAAAAAAGGTGATCCAGACCCAGAATCAAACACTGCTTTGAAATTCGTTATCGACCGTGCTAAACAAGCCCAAGTGCCAAAACACGTTATCGATAAAGCGATTGATAAAGCAAAAGGAAACACAGATGAAACCTTTACAGAAGGACGTTACGAAGGTTTTGGACCAAATGGTTCTATGCTGATTGTTGATACTTTGACTTCAAACGTTAACCGTACAGCGGCTAATGTCCGTGCAGCTTTTGGTAAAAATGGCGGAAACATGGGCGCTTCAGGTTCTGTTTCATACCTCTTTGACAACAAGGGTGTTATTGTATTTGCAGGTGAAGATGCGGACGCAGTCTTTGAGCAATTGCTAGAAGCAGATGTGGATGTGGACGATGTAGAAGCAGAAGAAGGAACAATCACAGTTTACACAGCTCCAACTGACCTTCACAAGGCTATCGTTGCCCTTCGTGAGTCAGGTATCGAAGAATTCCAAGTGACTGAATTGGAAATGATTCCTCAGTCAGAAGTGGAATTGTCAGGCGATGACCTTGAAACCTTTGAAAAACTTTACAGCGTTCTTGAGGACGACGAAGACGTACAAAAAATCTACACAAACGTAGACGGGTTCTAGTGACA
>NZ_VMMI01000080.1:0-458 GCF_013277125.1 Streptococcus sp. 4094
GTACAATAGTAAATGATAAACTTATAAATTGTAGAAAGTTGGTTAGTTATGAAGCTTCCAAAAGAAGGCGACTTTATTACAATTCAAAGTTATAAGCATGATGGGAGTCTCCACCGAACTTGGCGGGACACCATGGTACTAAAAACAACAGAAAACGCCATTATTGGTGTCAACGATCATACACTGGTTACCGAAAGTGATGGTCGTCGTTGGGTCACTCGAGAACCGGCTATTGTTTACTTTCACAAGAAATATTGGTTTAATATCATTGCCATGATTCGTGATAATGGAACTTCCTACTATTGCAATATGGCTAGCCCCTACTATCTGGATGAAGAAGCACTGAAATATATTGATTACGATTTGGATGTTAAAATTTTTACAGATGGAGAAAAACGTCTCTTGGATGTTGAGGAGTATGAGCGTCACAAACGCAAAATGAATTATTCTGATGACTT
>NZ_VMMI01000081.1:0-407 GCF_013277125.1 Streptococcus sp. 4094
GAGGTTGCCAGTCAGCAATTGGAAATGACTGTCACTGAGTTTGAGACATTGTTGTAAAATCAGCAATAATGGTCAAGCACACCATCTAGCCAAGGTGTGCTTTTTGTACCAAAAGACAGGCAAGCGTTTTTGCTTTAGTTTCTTTATCCTTTATCTCTCCTTTGACTTCTATGGTATTTGCAGGAATTTTGGAGAGACTTTGGGTATGATTTTGCTATCTGCCTTTCTCTTTGCTTCTTTCCTATATTTATCTGGGCTTTTACGAGTCTCGCTATGGCTAATTTTTGTCATGGTTAGTCTACCTCTGCTACTCGACAAAGCTGGGAGAGCCTACATCAAGTGATTTGGGATAGGAGTTATATCAAATAATATCTCAGGATTTCTGATTTTTCGGAGAGCCTGTTTTT
>NZ_VMMI01000082.1:0-1527 GCF_013277125.1 Streptococcus sp. 4094
CTGCAACCATTTTTAAGTTAATGAGTGATATATGAATGCTAAGCCTACTGCCTACCCCATTCTGGGACACAAACACTCAAATGACAGTAGCTGGAATTGAACCAGCTGGTCTAGCAGTAAAACGCACGTTTGGTAAAAGTTTCAAGGAGACCCAAACAACCTGCTAACCTGTCCTTACTGTCTAAGAGGCCGAAGCCTCTGTATTTTTAGGAGTCCTCATGACTGTTCGTTGCCAATCATTGGATAATACTATTTTAGCACGTTAAAATTGATAATTACTCTTGACTTACTCCGCTCTTACTCCAGAATTACAACTTGTTCACCATTTCGATATAGCTCTGCAAATGCCAGTAGAGCCTTTCCAAGAATTTCATAATATGAACTTTCTGAGATTGCAAGCTCATTATATACTGTTTCATCTTTTTTAGGATACCATACAAGGTACTTCTCGTATATGATTTTACGATAGTAAGGATCATGTAAATTACTAACCGCCTGCTCAATAGCATCTATCTCTAACTCTGCATCAACTTTTCGAATTGCCAATTTCTCAACTTGACTAGTTGCATTATTCCCAGGACACCGAGGCGTAAAAGAGTACGTAGTTGTCACCTTCTGACCATCTGTATCATTCGCTACACGACGCCAATGAGGATATCCTTCTAATACTTTTTTGGCGTTTTCTTTTGTTTTGACTTCGTTTATTTCTGGAAAGAAAGGCATCGCTCACCTCGTTTCTGTTTTAACTAATGTTTTAAATTATTTTCCCATCGAAAACTAGTGTTATTGTACCTGTACCATCTTTATGCTTAGAGGTCAGCGCACGACAATCTGAGCCCAATTCAACGCCCTCAATTGTGATACTGCGCTTTATCCTATCAACATTGATGATTGTTCCCATTAATGTTTTAATTCTCATGCTCCATCTCCTCGATAAGCCAGTCAAGGTTCTTTCTGGCTTTTTTCAGGTCTTCAAGACCGTTTTTTTTCTGGAATCGCAGTTGATACTTCAAGGCATTTCCAAGATAAAAGCCTTTCAGCTGTTCTGGTGTCATGAAATTCCTTAAGGCATCGATAGATTCCATGCCAAATCTTCCTTGGTAGTGGCTTGGTTTGTTTACGTTGTCAATTATTTCTGGGTCCATTTGATAGCCTCCAAAAGTTCTAAGATTATTCGGTTCCATTCTTCGATTGTTGTTTCTCTAAAATCAAACTGAGACATCATTTCAGCTCTTTTGAATAATGCCCTCTTAAAGAATGAAGTTTTTCTGAAAAAATCTATATCATCTGTTTTAAACTCAGTCGTGATTTTCTTTCCATATCCCTCTATCTCTACATAGACTCTTGTTTTACTATAGAGAGGTAGAGGCTCCGCCCAAACACTTCCTTTCAAGTCTGATTCATCGACTTTTTTTAGCATTAACGATATCTTCTTAGCTTCGCTCTCTTTTTTAGCACCACTGAACGGGTATCTTTTTGGTCTCATTCCTTATCCTCCAAAAGCTCTCTGTTTTCGTAGATGTTGCC
>NZ_VMMI01000083.1:0-229 GCF_013277125.1 Streptococcus sp. 4094
CAGCAGACGCAGAAACAAAAGCTATTAATGCAGATAAGAGCTTAACAACAGCAAAAAGAAATGAAAAATTGCAAGAAGTAGCAACTAAGAAAACTGAAGGTGAACGAGCAATAGATGCACCAACAGCAGACGATGCAGACAAAGTAGCAGCAGCGAAAAATGATGCATTAAACAAAATCAATAACGTTCATACAGCAGGAGACTTAAATAGCGTTAAACAAGCAGCTAA
>NZ_VMMI01000084.1:0-1956 GCF_013277125.1 Streptococcus sp. 4094
CTGCTACTTTGTCTGCATCGTCTGCTGTTGGTGCATCTATTGCTCGTTCACCTTCAGTTTTCTTAGTTGCTACTTCTTGCAATTTTTCATTTCTTTTTGCTGTTGTTAAGCTCTTATCTGCATTAATAGCTTTTGTTTCTGCGTCTGCTGCTGTTGCTAATTCGCCTTTAGCTGCTTGTTTAATAGCCGCTAAATTAACTGTCGCTTTAAGGCTATCAGCTGAAAATAACGATTCTAGCCCTTCATAATAAGTGTCATTTGTTCCTTTTCTTGCATACTTTACAACAAGTTTAAGTTCTTTTGTCCCTATAGTATTTGCATTATATGTACTTGGATCAAATGTAAATGTTCCATCAGCTTTTACTCGTGTAACAGCTATAGTAGTATAGTCTGATGCTCCAGGAATGTAACGATCGTTATCAACTCTCCCACCAGTCACTAAATAAGCCTTTAAATCTGCATCATTCGGAATATTATTAGTTTCAATCGGAAAAGGTATTTTACCGCTAACAATTGGACGTTCGTTGTCTGTTTTATTTGCTGCTCCATTCAATTCTTCTTTTTTTGTTGTAAAGCTAGCTTGAGGTAAAGGTCTGGTAATTCTAACTGTAGTTGTTCCTTTATGTCCTGACGAATCTTCAGCTTCGACAACGATATTATTTATTCCGAATCTATTACTTGGTATATCTCCAGTTAAATCTACCCATCTTTTACTTCCACTTCCTTTTAATCCCGAAGTTGTCAAACCTAACTTACCTTTAACAGCAGCTTCTGTGAATCCACCTTGTCCATTATTCGCTTGTGGATCATAAGCTTTTACTGTAATACTTCTTATTCCTTTACCACTTGATGATTCCGCTAATAAACGAATATTGTTTCCTATAGGGTGACCATCTGTAGGGATAATTGTTTCATTCGAAAATATAGGATTATCACTTCTCCCTTTTGCAGCTCCTACTTTCAAACTAGACCCTTCTGGCGTCGTCCTAAACCCACTACCTTCAGGCAGCGTAGTCCCCGCTAAGCTATGATTATGCCCTGCGATGTTNNGTTTTCAGCTTTTAGACCGACCGTTGCTTTACCATTTGTTGTATCAAGTTTAGGAGCCTTAGGTTCTACATTCTTTTTAACACGTTTTAAGACAGTGTTTTTATAACTTACTAATGTTCTAAAGGCTGCGTCTATTTCTGCTTGAGTTTGCGCTGTTGCAAGGACTTGTCTCGCTTCTTCAGCTTTTGCTTGCAAGGCTGCTACTGATTCTTCTGTGTAGTTCTCTGCTTTTACAGCAGCAATTTCACTTAATAGCGATTCTAAGTTCTGAGTATTTAGATGTTTACTAAGTTCAACATCTGTTTTCGGTTGATCTTGTTTTTCTGCTATCTCTTTATTTGATTCTAATTTAGAGTTGCCTTCAGTACTCGTTTCCTCAACCTTAGCTACTCCTTCACCATCTTTAGATGGAGTTCCTGGCTCTTTTTTCTCTGTTCCTTGAGTTTCTGCTTCCGTTCCTGCTTGTCCTACGTTTGGATTTTGACTGCTTGGATCTGATGCGCTTAGGGAAGATGAATTGTCAGGTTTGACATCCCCATCCTGAGCGACCACTTCTGTACTTGCTTCTGCTGCTTGCACTTCTGTCGCTGGATTAGCCACAAAAAAGACAGACCCTAGCAAGACTGAAGCTGCTCCGATTGAAAACTTACGTATAGAAAAGCGTTGGCGCTCATTCATTTTAAACTGTTTCATAGTTTTTTACCTTTCTTTCTACCCTGTCTTTACTCCTCTAGCCATGTTTGCGCAGGCATAAACTCGCAATAAAACAGGAAAACATGACTTTTTTCATCTTAAATAAATGACAAAAAGCCCAGTGTTTACTAACACTTCATTATATCAACTTAGTTCCCTTCCTTCAACCTCACTTTGTTTTAGAAAATCGATGATTATATATATATATATATA
>NZ_VMMI01000085.1:0-357 GCF_013277125.1 Streptococcus sp. 4094
CTTTTGGTGTTGGTTGGTACTTCTTATTTTGTGGGGTTACCGTTGGCACAGGTACTTGACGCTCATCACTAGGATCACTATTCCCATAGTATGATTTAGCTTTTACTGGTGTTCCAACCTTGGCAGTTCCTTGTTTAACAATAAACGAATTCCCTGAAACTTTAATTCCAGTATCATTACTTGACCATGTTCCATTCCCAGCATCACGTTTTAAGGTTGCAGTTTTACTTTCCCCTCTAGCATTCGTATAAGAAAGTTCTACCTTATCTACATTTTTATTTTGATCAGAATCAGAATTCTGATAAGGAGTTACTGTTACTGTTCCTTCATCACTAGATGTAACTGTCGGAGCATTCG
>NZ_VMMI01000009.1:0-24045 GCF_013277125.1 Streptococcus sp. 4094
TTTCGAAGAGTATAAAAACTCTAGCCTTCAGTTGCAAGTGACTGAAAACTAGAGTTTTTCTATTTTTTCAAAGCATTATACAAGTTGCGGATCGGTTGCTTTAATGTAGGATGGATAAAATGAGGCGCAATTTCCTGTAAGGACTCAAGGACAAAAAGGCGTTCCGCTATGTAAGGATGTGGCAAGATGAGGTCGTCTGTATAAAGAATCTGATCCTCTACAAAGAGCAAGTCCAAATCAATCAAACGAGGCCCCCAATGTACTTCTCTCACCCGTCCCATCTCTGACTCAATGGCTAACAAGGTCTCTAATAGAACTGGGGCTGGCAACCAGGTTTCAACCTCAACCACTTGATTAGCAAAGCTATCTTGCTCCACACCACCCCAAGGCTCCGTCGCTAAGACACTGGACTCTTTGAGAATATGGATGCCACGAGCTAGCAGTTTGTCAATGGCTTGTTTCAAGTTTGCTTGCTTGTCCCCCATATTGCTTCCTAGGGCGATAAAGGCCCGTTGCTTGCGACGATGAATGGTCACTGAGCAAGTTTCTAGTGGCAAATGCACTGGCGCCCAAGGCTTTTTCAGTTCCAGCTTTATTTCTTGGACAAGAGGATAGGCCTCAAAGGTACGTTCTACCAGTTTGTAGGCTACCGTTTCAATCAAGTCCTCAGTTGTTTCCTGAAACCAAGTCGTCCACTGCTGACACAGTTCTCCGTAATGGACAGAGGCCGTTAAATCCAAGTCTGTAGCCGCCTTGGTCATATCATAGGATAGGATTGCGGAAATAACAAACTTCTGCCCCAATTCTTTCTCACTAGGAAAAAGACCATGATAGGCAAAAATTTCCAAATCCTTAATCTGCAGTTGATCCATAATGATTCCTTTCTAGAAAAATCCGCTTCAAGCGGATTCTTTTACAGTCCCATTAAACGATAAGCTTGGTCGCGGAGGTCCTTATCTGTTTCAAATAGACCACGAGCTACTGTCGTCAAGGTTGCAGTTCCTGGTTTTCTGACACCACGCATGCTCATACACATATGTTCCGCCTCAATAACAACAAAGGCTCCTTTAGCGCCTAGATAGTCCATCAAGGCATCGGCTACTTCGATATTCAATCGTTCTTGAATTTGTGGTTTTTTCGAATAAACTTCAACTGTACGGGCTAGCTTAGACAAACCTGCCACACGACCATCTGGAATGTAGGCAATATGCGCTTTCCCATAAAATGGCAGAAAGTGGTGTTCACACATGGTATGGAAAAAGATATCCTTTTCTACCACCATATTATCGTCAATAATCTCAAAAGATTTTGACAAATGTTCCTCCGCTGTTTGACCAAGACCTGAAAAAATCTCTTGGTACATACGAGCGACACGAGCAGGTGTTTCCTGCAAGCCCTCGCGATTAACGTCCTCTCCTACAGCCTCGATAATCATTTTTACAGCAGTTTCAATCTTTTGTGTATCCATTTTCGTTTTTCCTCTCCATCAGATAGGCTCTCACTTGGCTCAAGAAATACAAGGAACCAGTGACAATCCTAACTGTTTGTTTCTCTTCTTTTTTATCTGTCAATTTCTGCTCTAGAAAATCCTGCCAATCTAGGTAGCTGAGATTTCTAGACTTAGCTGCCTCTTTCAGCACGCTTTCATCAGTCGCCCGACTGTCGTCAAAATGTGTCAGGGTAAGCTCGGTATCTGGCATGGCCCCCAGCAAGTCCAACATATCCTCTAAGGCCTTGGTTTTGATGCAAGTAAAGAGGATTTCCTTACGATAATCCGCAAAGCGTTCTTGCAAGGTTGCTAATAAAGCCTTGATAGCATGGGGATTGTGGGCCCCGTCCAAGATCATCAAGGGGTTCCTTGACACGACCTCCAGACGCCCCGGCCATCTTGTTTCTTCCAGAGCTTGAGCAATCAAGATATTAGCTGGTAGCTCTCGACCATCTTCTTGACAAAAAGTATCAAGTAAAGCTATGGCCATCCCAGCATTCTCTATCTGGTGCAAACCAAGCAGGCCAGTCTGGAAGCGACCTTGTCTGACAACACTTGTATAGTCAAAGACTTGACCTGTCACCACACTTTCTTTATGACGAACCTGATAATTTGCCCCGTAGGCAAGTCGCGGAGCATCTTTCCCTTCCGCAATGCGGTCAATCACAGCCAAAGCTTCTGGAGCGATACGACCTGTCACCAAAGGAATACCTTGTTTGATAATACCAGCTTTCTGCTCTGCTATGGCTTCCAGGGTGTCACCAAGTAGGGCTACATGGTCCAATCCAATAGTCGTAATTCCTGTCAAAATAGGCTGACAGACATTGGTACTATCTAAAAGTCCACCCATGCCGACTTCCATGATGGCCACATCTACTTGCTCTGAAGCAAAGTAGTCATAGGCTATGGCTGTGATAATCTCAAATTCGGTTGTCTCCTGCAAATTGGCAGCCACTTCTCCTTCAAGCAACGACTGATAGTCTGCCATGAGAGCTTCTAGTCTAGACACTGGAATGGATTCCCCATTGATGCTAATCTGATCTGTGTAATGAATGAGATAGGGCGAGCTAAACACTCCAACTCTCAGGCCTAGCTTTTCTAGCATTTTTTTCAAAAAAGCAATGGTCGAACCCTTGCCATTGGTCCCTCCGATATGGATGACCTTGAGTTTGAGATGGGGATTGCCGCGCAAAGCTAACAGTTCCACCATTCGTTCCAAGCCAAAATGCGGTTGATCCGTCCGATAGTTAGCAATCCACTGATTATTTTCAAATTCTTTCATCTTATTTATATTGTTTTAAATCTAAATTTTCCGCTTCATCAGCCAGACGAATAGCGAAGGCAATTTCAACTGCCATCCTATGACTAGCTACGTCATGCACGCGCACCACTTCTACACCCTGCCTTGCAGCGATACTGGTTACATGAGCCGAAGCCGTGTCCCGATTGCGGAAACCAAGCTCTGTCTCAGGATTGACTTCAAAACCATTCTCCTCTAGGATATTGATGACAAATCGCTTGCGCGAAACTCCGAGAAAGATTGGATAGCCTTTCTGATGTAGTTTATCCAGGTCCCGTAAAAGAAGTAGATTTTCTTTCTTGGTCAGACCAAAGCCGATTCCCGGATCCAACAGGATATTTTCTGGTGCAATACCAGCTTCGTCCGCTCTCGATAAGGCTCTGTCAAAGAAAGCCTCCATCAAGTCTTCGATTGGCAATGTTTCAAAGTCAGCTAACTCTTCCTCTGTAAAAGCTTGACCAAAGCCAAAATGAGGAAAGATGAGCGAGCTAGGATGCTGAGGTCGTGCCATGACTGGATTAAACATGATAACCACTTTCGCTCTCGCTTTAGCTACCACATGGGCCATTTTTTCATCACCCATGAGACCAGTGATATCATTAACTAGATTGGCACCAGCAGCCAAAGCAGCCTCTGCCACCTGACTTTTCCAAGTATCAATGGAGATAAGGACATCACTTTCCTTGCGAATCGCTTTAATCACTGGAACAACACGCTGGATTTCCTCTTCTATCTCAACATAGCTACTTCCCGGCCGAGTCGATTCTCCGCCAATATCTAGCATACTCGCTCCTTCTGCTATCAACTTCCGAGCCTGCTGGAGCGCTTGCTCAAGAGCAAAAAATTGACCACCATCCGAAAAAGAATCTGGGGTTACATTGATAATTCCGCAAATAGCTGTCTTTGCATGATTGGCTTTACTTGACATATCGGTCACTCCCTCAAGGCTTTTCATCATATTATTTCTCTATTTTACCATAAAAAGAAAAAGATGGACACGATTGCATTCATCTTTTTCCCAGTAGAAACAAGTAAGCAATTGTAAAAACCTTAAACAGAAATTCCTAAAATCCGACTCATGATCACCACAAGAGCCAACAAACAGAAAGCAACCCCATTCACAATCATGTGAAGTAAGATCGACATTTCCAAACGTTGGGTTTTGTAGGCTGTCCAAGATAGAACTGTCGACATACCTCCATAAATCAATAAAGAAGGTAAATTACTTGGTTGATGCAATAAAGCAAACACAACCGTACCGACTACAAATCCCAAGTTCTCTTTTCCTCGGAAAATCTTTTTAGGAACAATCCCACGGCACAAGATTTCCTCACAAATTGGAGCAAGCAAGGCCAATAAGAAGAAACTGGAAATCAGAGAACTATTCTGAACCATATCGTTAATCTGAGACTGGTTAGCTGTTGTCGTCTCATTTGACAGTTGCAACAAGATAGAACCAAGTATATTTGAACAGATAATGACTAAATAACTCAAGCCCAAGCGTGCCAAATCCTTAGCTCTTAGAAAAGAAAAATTAAAACTAGCTAATTGCGTTTTACGAGCTCCGATAATAAATAGTGCCAACACTACAATCGAAATACCAGCAACTATCAGTCCTGACTGTAACAGTGGTACTGCATTTAAAGTTAAAATAGCAGTAACCGCTAAAGGAATCTGATATAAAATTACGGCAAGTAAAAAGACCAAAATCCAGACTGCACGATTCAACAATTCTTTCCACATACTTTTCTCTTCCATCATTCATCTCCTAGACTTTGTATTAAAAAAAGGGGGAAATCCCCCTGGGTCATTCTATTATAGGGCCATGCTGATATAGTTAAGGATAAACAAGGCATCCAAAATCCAAATCATGACATGAACATCTTTAGCTTGACCTTTGACAAGCTTAGTCAAAGTGTAAGTCAAGAAACCAACTGCAATTCCTTGGGTGATAGAGTAGCTGAATCCCATAAAGATAGATGTGAAGAAAGCAGGAACCGCTTCAGACATATCGTCCCAATGGATATTTTTCAAGCTAGCCAGCATCATAATCCCAACGATAATCAAGATTGGAGCTGTAGCGGCTGTTGGTACAATCGCTAGAAGTGGGCTAAAGAAGCTTGAGATCGCAAAACAGATTGCTACAACCAAGGCTGTCAAACCAGTACGTCCACCTGCACCGATACCAGCAGCAGACTCAATATAAGTCGTTACGTTCGAAGTACCAGCGATGGCACCAATTGAAGTACCAATCAAGTCAGAGTAAAGAGCCTTGTCCAACTTAGCTGATTGGTGATTTTCACCATTTGTCGCTACGATACCAACTTTTTCACCTGTACCGATCAAGGTACCAATTGTATCAAAAATATCTGTCAATGAGAAGGCAAGAATGGCCATCAGAGTTTCAGGCAAGCGAGCTGTATCTGAAATCAAAGCTCCCAAACCTTCTGAACCAAGAGCTGCACCAAAGATTGTCTTCAAATCTTCAAAAGCTGCACCAACATGGTTATTAGCAAAATCAATACTAGACAAATCTACCAAACCAACTGCGATAGCAAGAACAGTTGTTGTCAAGATAGAGAGGATAATTCCCCCTTTAATTCCTTTGATAACAAAGAAAATTGTGATAGCAAGTCCTGCAAGAGCCACCAAAACAGCTGGATTATTAAAGCTAACCAATCCTGGAACTGCTGAAGAGTTTGCTGCAATCGTTGCTTGAGCTTTGTCAGCCCCTTCTCCTACAACAATATAGTTTCCTGGATCAATCGTGAATTTCAAAAGTCCAGCATTCTTAATCCCTACATAGGCAAGGAAGACACCGATACCAGCTGAAATAGCTGAGCGAAGAGCATTGGGAATCGATTCAATGATCATTTTACGAACATTTGTCAAGGTAATAATCAATGAAATAATCCCACAGATGAAGACCATAGCTAGGGCTTCTTGCCAAGAATAACCAAGTCCAAATACAACTGTAAAGGTAAAGAAGGCATTGAGTCCCATACCTGGCGCTTGAGCGTATGGCAAGTTAGCATAAAAAGCCATCATCAGGGTACCAGCAACTGCACCGATAATCGTTGCGAGGAAGACACCCTGAGCAGGCATTCCTGTTTGCGAAAGAATTTGTGGGTTTACAAAGAGAATATAGCTCATTGCAAAGAAAGTTGTTAAACCAGCGAGAACCTCTGTACGAACGTCTGTACCGTTCTCTTTTAGTTTAAATAATTTGTCCATTATCAATCTCCTTTTAATTTTTACGAACAATAATAGAATTATATCATTTATCATTCACTTTTTCAATATCTTTGTTTAATTTATTTAAGAATTTGATGGAATTTCATTTTTTGTTTGGAATCTGCTTTTCTGTCTGCTTTTTGTTATAATAGAAGACATCTTATCTGGAAAGACACTAGAAAGGTTCATATGACGAAAAAAATTATTGCACTAGACCTGGATGGAACCCTGCTCAACTCAGACAGTCAGATTTCTGACTTTACCAAAGAAACCATTAAAAAAGTTACTGAAAAAGGCCATCAGGTTATTATTACGACAGGTCGCCCTTACCGCATGTCAAAAGATTTCTACCGTGAACTAGGCTTAAACACTCCTATGATTAATTTCAACGGCTCCCTCACTCATTTACCAGACCAAGTTTGGGATTTTGAAAAGTGTTTAACTGTAGACAAAAAATATCTGCTAGATATGGTTCAACGTTCAGAGGACATTCAAGCCGATTTTATCGCTGGAGAATACCGTAAAAAATTCTACATTACAAATCCCAATGAAGAAATTGCCAATCCCAAACTATTTGGTGTAGAAGCTTTCCAGCCTGAAAATCAATTTCAGCCTGAGTTAGTAACCAAGGATCCTAACTGTATTCTGTTACAGACTAGAGCCAGTGACAAATATGCTCTGGCAAAAGAAATGAACGCCTTCTACCAGCATCAACTGTCTATCAATACCTGGGGAGGTCCGCTCAATATCCTTGAATGTATCCCAAAAGGTGTCAACAAGGCCTTCGCCTTAGACTACTTGCTCAAGGTAATGAACCGCGACAAAAAAGATTTGATTGCCTTTGGAGATGAACACAATGATACCGAAATGCTCGCTTTTGCTGGAAAGGGCTATGCCATGAAAAATGCCAACCCAGAGCTACTCCCCTATGCAGATGAGCAAATTTCTCTGACCAATGACCAAGACGGTGTTGCCAAAACCCTACAAGACTTATTCTTATAGTCCATTCTGACCAGCTTGCTAGCTGGTCTTTGTGCTCTTTTCACAGTCTCATCAACCAGTTAATCGATTGTTCTATTTTTTACCCCCAAAACCTTGGAAAAGGCTTTCTTTTGTGATATAATTCACATATAAGTACAAGAGAGCTCGTCACACTTGACTCTGTTGACATAAAATCAATCCAGTCCTGTTGTCCCTGTTCTCGGCCAATATCAAGGAGGATAGCTATGAAAGCTGTTGTTGTAAATCCAGAAAGCACTGGTGTTGCTGTTGAAGAAAAAGTACTCCGTCCACTTGAAACTGGGGAAGCACTTGTAGAAATTGAATACTGTGGTGTTTGCCACACTGACCTCCACGTTGCCCATGGCGACTTCGGTCAGGTACCAGGACGTGTCCTAGGTCACGAAGGTGTTGGTATCGTTAAAGAAATTGCCCCAGATGTAAAAAGCCTTAAAGTCGGCGACCGCGTCAGCGTTGCTTGGTTCTTTGAAGGATGTGGTACTTGCGAATACTGTACAACTGGCCGTGAAACTCTTTGCCGTACAGTGAAAAATGCTGGCTACTCAGTAGATGGTGGTATGGCTGAACAATGTATCGTAACTGCTGACTATGCTGTCAAAGTTCCTGACGGACTTGATCCAGCCCAAGCTTCTTCTATCACATGTGCTGGGGTAACAACCTATAAAGCTATAAAAGAAGCAAAAGTTGAACCAGGTCAATGGGTTGTTCTTTACGGTGCTGGTGGACTTGGTAACCTAGCTGTTCAATACGCTAAAAAAGTATTCAATGCTCATGTTATCGCAGTTGATATCAACAATGACAAACTTGCCCTTGCAAAAGAAGTAGGCGCTGACATTGTTATTAACGGCCTCGAAGTTGATGATGTACCAGGACTCATCAAGGAAAAAACTGATGGAGGAGCTCATTCAGCTGTCGTAACTGCTGTATCTAAAGTTGCCTTCAATCAGGCTGTTGACTCCGTTCGTGCCGGTGGTCGCGTCGTCGCTGTCGGTCTTCCTTCTGAAATGATGGAACTCAGCATCGTTAAAACAGTCCTCGATGGAATCCAAGTCATCGGTTCTCTTGTAGGAACTCGTAAAGACTTGGAAGAAGCCTTCCAATTCGGTGCAGAAGGTTTAGTAGTTCCAGTTGTTCAAAAACGTCCAATAGAAGATGCTGTTGCCATTTTCGACGAAATGGAAAAAGGTCAAATCCAAGGACGTATGGTACTCGACTTCACCCACTAATTTCATAGAAACTTATTTTAAAAGTTGGAAGCTTCTTCCAACTTTTTTATATTAAATTTTTAAATATGGATTCAAAAAAACTTCTCCAAAACTCAATATATCAACATTTTCAGATGTAATCTTTTTAATTATTTTATGATAAATAGTTGATTTTTAGATGAAAACGGTTTATACTTAAAAAGTCTTAAAGTTTTCTTAAACGAAAACTAAAACAAAAAAGGAGGAATGACAATAATGAGTATCGGAATCATTATTGCGAGCCACGGCGAGTTTGCTGCGGGTATTCATCAGTCAGGATCTATGATCTTTGGTGAACAAGAAAAGGTTCAAGTTGTAACCTTTATGCCAAATGAAGGCCCTGATGATCTATACGCTAAGTTTAATAACGCTGTTGCTGCATTTGACGCAGAAGATGAGGTTCTAGTTTTGGCTGACCTTTGGAGTGGATCTCCATTTAACCAAGCTAGTCGCGTGATGGGAGAAAATCCTGAGCGTAAGTTTGCCATCATCACAGGACTGAACTTACCGATGTTGATTCAAGCCTATACAGAGCGCCTCATGGACGCTGCTGCAGGTGTAGAAAAAGTCGCTGCGAATATTATTAAAGAAGCCAAAGATGGCATCAAGGCTCTTCCAGAAGAGCTAAACCCAGTTGAGGAAGTAGCAAGCGCTGCAGCTGCTCCAGTTGCCCAAGCTGCTATCCCAGAAGGAACGGTCATTGGAGACGGTAAATTGAAAATCAATCTTGCCCGTCTTGACACACGTCTACTTCACGGTCAGGTTGCAACTGCTTGGACTCCAGATTCAAAAGCAGACCGTATCATCGTGGCTTCAGATAACGTGGCTAAAGACGACCTTCGTAAAGAATTGATTAAACAAGCAGCTCCAGGTAATGTCAAGGCTAACGTGGTTCCAATTCAAAAACTGATTGAGGTTTCAAAAGACCCACGTTTTGGAGAAACACATGCCCTTATCTTGTTTGAAACACCTCAAGATGCTCTTCGTGCCATCGAAGGCGGCGTGCCAATCAAAACTCTTAACGTTGGTTCTATGGCTCACTCAACAGGTAAAACATTGGTCAATACTGTTTTGTCTATGGACAAAGAAGACGTTGCTACATTTGAAAAAATGCGTGACCTCGGTGTTGAATTTGACGTACGTAAAGTACCAAATGATTCTAAAAAAGATTTGTTTGACTTGATTAACAAAGCCAATGTCAAATAAGCCATTATTTATGAAAGGATTTTAAAGATGTCTATTATTTCTATGGTTTTAGTAGTCGTTGTAGCCTTCCTTGCAGGTCTTGAAGGTGTCCTCGACCAATTCCAATTTCACCAACCACTTGTAGCCTGTACCCTTATTGGGCTTGTAACAGGTCACTTGGAAGCAGGGATTATCCTCGGTGGATCGCTTCAAATGATTGCCCTTGGTTGGTCAAATATCGGTGCTGCTATCGCTCCTGATGCTGCACTTGCTTCTGTCGCTGCTGCCATTATCATGGTTCTTGGTGGTGACTTTACCAAGACAGGTATCGGTGTTGCCCAAGCGGTTGCCATCCCTCTTGCCGTTGCTGGTCTATTCTTAACTATGATTGTACGTACAATTTCAGTTGGATTGGTTCACACTGCTGATGCTGCCGCTAAAAAAGGTGACTTCGGCGCTGTGGAGCGTGCGCATTTTATTGCGCTACTTTTCCAAGGACTTCGTATTGCGCTTCCTGCAGCTCTTCTCCTTATGGTACCAACTGAAACTGTACAAAGTATCCTTAGTGCTATGCCAGACTGGCTCAAAGATGGTATGGCTATTGGTGGTGGTATGGTCGTTGCCGTTGGTTACGCCATGGTTATCAACATGATGGCAACTCGTGAAGTATGGCCATTCTTCGCTCTTGGTTTCGTTCTTGCTGCCGTATCAGACATTACTCTAATCGGATTCGGTGCTATCGGTGTTGCTATCGCGCTTATCTACCTTCACCTTTCTAAAACTGGTGGAAATGGTGGTGGTGGTGCCGCAACTTCTAACGACCCAATCGGCGATATCCTCGAAGACTACTAAGATAAGAAAGGACTGAAAACATCATGACTGAAAAACTTCAATTAACTAAATCAGATCGTAAAAAAGTTTGGTGGCGTTCAACCTTCTTACAAGGGTCTTGGAACTTTGAACGGATGCAAAACTTGGGCTGGGCTTATACACTCATTCCAGCTATCAAAAAACTCTATACTAAAAAAGAAGATCAAATCGCTGCTCTTGAGCGTCACCTTGAGTTCTTCAACACTCATCCATACGTAGCTGCTCCAATCATGGGGGTTACTCTTGCGCTTGAAGAAGAACGTGCTAACGGTGTGGAAATCGATGACGCTGCTATCCAAGGGGTTAAAATCGGTATGATGGGACCTCTTGCTGGTATCGGTGACCCAGTATTCTGGTTTACAGTACGCCCAATCCTTGGATCTCTCGGTGCTTCACTTGCCCTTACTGGCAATATCTTGGGCCCACTCCTCTTCTTTGTTGCATGGAACTTGATTCGTATGTCATTCTTGTGGTATGTTCAAGAGATTGGATACAAGGCTGGATCAGAAATCACTAAAGATATGTCTGGCGGCATCCTTCAAGACATCACTAAAGGTGCTTCTATCCTTGGGATGTTCATTCTTGCTGTCCTTGTTCAACGCTGGGTAAATATTAAATTTGCTTTCGATGTTTCTAAAGTTCAACTAGATGAAAAGGCTTATATCCATTGGGATAAATTGCCAGAAGGGTCTAAAGGTATCCAAGAAGCATTCGCACAAGTAGGACAAGGATTATCTCAAACACCTGAAAAAGTTACTACTTTCCAACAAAACTTGGATATGTTGATTCCTGGACTATCAGGACTACTCCTTACTTTACTTTGCATGTACTTGCTTAAGAAAAAAGTATCTCCAATCACTATTATCCTTGCCCTCTTCGCAGTGGGTATTGTGGCACATGTTCTTCACATCATGTAATCAAGCAACTTAAAAGGAACCAGGTTCTAAAATCTGATTCCTTTTTTCTATGTTTTTATTCAGCCAAGGCTCCCATTGGATCCCATGGTGCAAGTACGATTGGTTCTGCTTCATAGACAGCTTGTTCTTCTGCTGTCAGCAATTCCTTACGGACAACGATTTGGTAAGTGTATTCGTCCATCCAAGCGTCTGAGGCAACGAAGTAACCATCTGTACCTACCTTATCTCCCCAAGAGTTTTCAACCTTCCACTTGGTTGACTTCCCATTTTCATCCAAATCCACACCTGTCAAGACCATAGCGTGGGTCATTAAACTTTCGCTGTAGTCCAAACGTCCAGCCTTGTCTTGAGTGAGTTTAATGTCCATGCTTGATTCAAAGTCATAAACATCTGTCGCAAGAATTCCAGCTTTGCGGTTGCTGAGCTGGCCGACATCAGAACCAAACCAAACAGTCTCACCTGCTTGCATTTGGGCAATCGCCAATTCTTTCAAGCGCTCCATTGGAACGTTGATGTAGCGAACTGCACGGCTACCAACCACATTCCCCAACATCTCAACTGTGTAAGATTTTCCGTAAGGTTTATCAGCAGTTGGAGCATTGATAACAGAAACGTAGTCTTCTAAAGGAAGATTGACATATTTCTTGTAAAATTCTTGTGGTGTGATGCCCTTTTCACTTTGGTAGTTGTTATCCTTATCACGATAGGCAAAGTCAAATTTACGTGGTGGAAGTCCTAAAGACATAGCAAGAAAATTAAAGATTTCTTGCAAGAGGTCTTCTTTCTTATCTTGAACAGTCGCTTGGTCTGCGCCAGAAGCAAGCAAGTCACGCAAAATTTGAGCATCTTGACGAAGCAATTTGTTGAGAATGGCATTTAGCTCACGACTGCTACTAGATGAAACAGACTCAGGGTAAACTGACTTGGGAACAACACCATATTTCTCAAAGAGAGACACCACCATATCCCATTGACCGCCATCTTGTTGAGGAGTTTGAAGTAAGAATTTAACCTTACGGCTCGTCAATTCTTGGTCTGCAGTCGCAATGACTTGCTCCAAGAACCAGTTTGATTTCTCATACTTGTCCCAGAAGAAGGTGTGGGCCTGTGACAACTCAAAATTTTCTAGTTTGTATTGTGAGATGAGCTTGTGGCGGAAAGTGTTGAGAGCCGCAAACATCCAGCAACGACCAGACGCTTTCTGGTTGGTTACCTTGTCCTTGGTCAAATCCAATGAGAAAACAGGTGTATTATCTACATGGCTCTGACGACGTTCTAAGGCTGCAAAAATTCCGTTGTGGCTGGCAGCATTTTCAATCGCTTGGTATTTTACATTTGCTTCATAATTGGCAAATAGTTTATCAGTAAATGATTCTTGAATCGCGTTCATAGATTCCTCCTTTTATTCTACAGTCTATTATAACTCTTTTCACAAAGGAAGCAACTGAAAAACATAAAAGGCAAGGATATTCTTCCTCACCTTTTCAAATATAAATCAAATTAAGCAATATTCGCAAGGAGAGCTTCTAATTCCTCCTCGGTCAAGCGACGCCATTCCCCTCTTTCTAAGTTCTCATCCAATACCAACGTTCCCATAGTCAAACGTTGCAGGTCTACTACTTCCTTGCCACAGTAGACCACCATACGCTTGACCTGATGAAACTTCCCTTCTGCAATGGTCACACGGATTTGGCTCTGATTCTTTTCTGCATCTATGGACACAAGCTCCAGTTTAGCAGGCTGACAGGTAAAGTTTTTAAGAGGAATTCCCTTGGCAAATGTCTCCACATCTTCTTGGGTCATAATTCCCTTGACCTGAGCCAGATAGGTCTTATCCACATGACGCTTAGGTGAAAGAAGAGCATGAGCCAGCTGACCATCATTGGTCAAGAGCAAAAGACCATGCGTGTCAATATCTAAGCGTCCTACTGGGAAAACTTCCTTGCTCCGAGCAATATCATCCAGCAAGTCCAGAACGGTTCTGTGCTTAGGATCCTCAGTCGCTGAGATAACTCCTTTGGGCTTGTTCATCATGTAGTAGACAAACTCTTCATACTCCAATACTTGCCCAGCAAAGCGAATCTCATCTCTTTTTTCATCAATCTGCAGTTTCGCTGATTTCTCTTTTTTACCATTTACCGTCACGCGCCCAGCCTTGAGTAAGTTTTTGACCTCAGTCCGACTCCCCACAGCGCAGGCAACTAAAAATTTATCTAATCTCATAGAACTATTATATCATACTCAAAAGGAGGCTGGTACAATGACCAACCTCCTTTTCGTTTCATACTCTTCAAAAATCTCTTCAAACCGCGTCAACGTCGTCTTGCCGTATATATATGTAACTGACTTCGTCAGTCTTATCTACTACCTCAAAACGGTGTTTTGAGCTGACTTCGTCAGTTCTATCTACAACCGCAAAGCAGTGCTTTGAGTAGCCTGCGGCTAGTTTCCTAGTTTGCTCTTTGATTTTAATTGAGTATCAGATTTAAGAAATTAACTTCCTCGTCTCCAGAAAATCGCTAAGACAATCATGGAACCTAGTACTGCCGGAATAATGGCAGTTCCTGCTATTATCGGTCCCCAAGTCCCAAAAAGCAAGTGGCCTATAAAGGCACCAATCCAGCCTAGAAACATTTTTCCAAAACATCCCATTCGCTCTCCACGATTGGTCAGAGTACCTGCTAAAAATCCCACTAGGAGACCAACGAACATACTTCCTAACATATTATCTCCTTAATTTGCCCAATCTCCGTTACGGAAGAGTGGTACACGTGTCCCATCTTCACGGATACCATCGATATCCATTTGGTTAGAACCAATCATAAAGTCTACGTGAACATCTGAACAGTTAAGCCCCGCAGCTTCAAGCTCCTCTTCGCTCATCTCCGCTCCACCAACTACGCTAGTTGCATAGGCTGCACCGATAGCCAAGTGATTTGACGCATTTTCATCGAAAAGGGTGTTAAAGAAGGTAATGCCTGACTGAGAAATTGGGCTTGGATCTGGTACCAAGGCACA
Organism: Streptococcus sp. 4094; assembly: GCF_013277125.1. Taxonomy (NCBI): domain Bacteria; kingdom Bacillati; phylum Bacillota; class Bacilli; order Lactobacillales; family Streptococcaceae; genus Streptococcus; species Streptococcus sp. 4094. The sequence goes on from NZ_VMMI01000009.1 coordinate 14,278, forward strand.
TTCACCCAAGGCACGCGCACCCGCATTTTCAAAGACAAGGTCTTTCATGACTTGATCGCCCTTCTCAGCAGTGATGTCAACGATTTGTCCATCCTTAAAGGTTACCTTAATACCTTCAATAATATTTCCGTTATAGCTAAGCGGTTTTGTAGAAGTGACATAACCATCTGCGCGACGGAAGTCAGGCGCTGTGAAGACTTCCTCTGTCGGCATATTTGGCAAGAATCCTTCGCCCTGTGCATTGATAGCACCAGCTGATTCCCAAACGTGGTTCTTCGGCAAACCAAGTGTTAAATCTGTCCCTGGCGCTGTGTAGTGAAGGGCTGAAAATTGTTCTTTATTAAGCATATCTGCCTTGCTCTTGAGGATAGCTGCATGCTCTTCCCAAGCCTTAACAGGATTTTCTTCATAGACACGGCAAGTTTTGAAGATTTGGTCCCAAAGAAGATCGACTGCTTCTTCGTCGCTCGCAGCATTTGGAAAGACTTTCTTAGCCCACTCAAGTCCAGCAGCGGCTGCTACCGTCCAGCTAACCTTGTTGGATTGAGTTGCGATACGCATTGGCTTCATGGCAAGTCCCATAGCTTTGGCAGAAGCTGATAGCTTGTCAGCATCCACTCCGTTCAAGGCACCTGGATCAGATGAACGAACCCCAAGACGGCTAGCCTTATTTTCCAAGAGATAGTTCATCTCAGCAATCTTGTATTCTGGCACATTATTCAGACGCTCCATCGGAGCATGTAGGAATTTCTCACGGTTAATGACATCATCTGTCCACTGAACGATGACCTCATGCGCACCCAAGGCATAAGCTTCTTTGACGATTAAGTGAGCCAACTCACGTTGCTCCACATCGATAGAGAGAGCCAAAGTGTGACCAGGTTGCACATTGATTCCATTCGCAACCAATAATTTCGCATATTTTTCTAGATTTTCTTTAAAATTTGGTAAAACCATGTTATTTTCTCTTTTCTATTTTTATTTTTCTTTCAAAGCAGAGAATAATCCTGCTAAAGCAATAGCACCAGACAAGAGTCCTGTTGATAGAAGAATTGTCTGATCAGCAAGTTCTAATTGATATTCAAATACCTTCTCAGCCGGCTTGTCTTCCGCAAAAATTCTTAGTTTCATGAGAACCTCCTTAAAATAGATTAAAACAAATCACTATGACTGCCTGTCCTAAGCAAATTTAAAATCAATTCATCCTTGTCTACTTTATAAACCAAAAGCCAATCTGGCTGGATATGACATTCACGAACTCCTTGAAAATACTTGGATGCCGTCAATTGATGATCACGATATTTGGCAGGAAGTTCTTTTTCTTGAACCAGAAAATTCAAAACTTCTTCCAGTAATTCTGCTTTCAAACCACGCTTCATAGCCAACTTAAAATCTTTTTTAAACTGTTTATGGTAACGAATCTTAAGCACGCAAGTCCTCCATCAAGTCTGAGACTGATTCAAAAGACTGGCTCATATTACGATTTTGGTCTAAATCCGTTAACACTTGGAGCAACTTCCGATTTTCATCTAGTCTAACATCAAAAGGTAATCCCTGATATTGAATAGCCTGACGAAGGAAAATATTAATAGCCGTTGTCATATCCATTCCCAGATTACTAAACACCTGTTGGGCTTGCTCCTTAACCTCACTATCCAGACGGATGCTCATACTCGTCTTTGACATACTCTCACCCTCTTTCTATAGACTATTTTAACAAAAAAGAAGGCTAATGTAAATCTATTGGATATACATTAGCCTCTTTGGATAGATGATTAAACAATTTTTTTAAAACAACTCATCAAACAAACTCAACTGATTATCCTCTGGCATATTTCCCAGAATACCTATTTCATCCATCTTTTCAACCAAGGTTGATGAGAGTCCACCACGTTTGCGCAATTCTGTTTTAGAGAGGAATTCTCCCTCTTCACGCGCTCGCACCAGCTGCTTGGCAACGTTTTCTCCCAGACCATCCATTGCTACAAATGGCGGAATGAGGGTATCCCCATCGATGAGGAACTCTGTTGCCTGACTACGGTAGAGATCGAGTTTGCCAAACTTGAAACCACGCTCCCACATCTCATTGACAATCTCAAGAGTTGTATAAAGATCAATCTCCACATTAGAGGCTTCATTGTTCTTCCGTTTTTCAGAGATTTCTTCCATTCTGCGTTTGATGGCATCCAAGCCCGCCCCCATAGTCTTGATATCAAAGGCTTTCGCACGGATTGAGAAGTAAGCACAGTAGTAATAAATAGGATGGTGAACCTTGAAGTAAGCTACACGCAAGGCCATCATAACGTAGGCTGCCGCATGGGCCTTAGGGAACATATACTTGATTTTCCCACAGGACTCGATATACCACTCTGGCACCTTATTAGCCTTCATGGCTTCGATATAGCCATTGCGTTCCTCTTCGGAAATCTTGAGCCACAAGCCCTTACGTACCCGTTCCATAATGGTAAAGGCCATCTTAGGTTCCAGACCCGCATGCATGAGGTAAACCATGATGTCGTCCCGACAACCGATAACAGTCGATAGATCCGCAATCCCTTGCTTAATCAAATCCTGAGCATTGCCCAGCCAAACGTCGGTACCGTGGGATAGACCTGAGAGCTGAAGCAATTCTGCAAAGGTCGTCGGATGGGTTTCATCGACCATCCCTCGGACAAAGTTGGTTCCAAACTCTGGAATCCCCAGCATGCCCGTAGGCGTTCCGATTTGCTCAGGTGTTACCCCTAACACATCCGTCCCAGAAAAGAGTGCCATCACGCCTTCGTCATCCATAGGAATTTCATTAGGGTCAATCCCAGACAAGTCCTGAAGTTTCCGAATCATAGTCGGATCATCATGTCCCAGTACATCGAGTTTGAGGACGTTCTCATCAATATCATGGAAGTTAAAGTGAGTGGTCTGCCATTCAGCCGTCACGTCATCTGCTGGATACTGGACAGGCGTAAAATCGTAGACATCCATGTAGTTAGGAATAACAACAATTCCCCCCGGGTGTTGTCCCGTTGTCCGCTTGACACCAGCTGCACCTTGAGCGAGGCGTTCAACCTCTGCATCACGATAAAACTTGCCATAATCTCGCTCGTAACCCTTGACAAAACCATAAGCGGTCTTGGCAGCCACCGTACCAACCGTTCCTGCACGGAAGGCATATTCCTCACCAAAGATATCACGCACATCCAAATGGGCGCTAGGCTGGTCTTCTCCCGAGAAGTTCAAGTCAATATCGGGAACCTTGTCTCCATCAAAACCAAGGAAGGTCTCGAAAGGAATATCCTGTCCGTTTTTACTGAGTTTATAACCACAGTTTGGACAGTCCTTATTGGGCATATCAAATCCTGAACCATAAGAACCGTCTGTGATAAACTCACTGTACTGACACTGACCACAGACATAGTGAGGAGATAGAGGATTGACCTCCGTAATCCCAATCATGGTCGCAACGAAACTAGATCCGACAGACCCACGAGAACCAACCAAGTAACCCCGTTCATTGGAACGTTGCACCAGCATCTGCGATGCCAGATAAATCACAGCAAATCCATTCCCCAGAATAGAGGTTAGTTCTTTTTCAATCCGCAAATCGACAATATCTGGCAACGGATTTCCATAAATCTCAAAAGCTTTCTTGTAGGTCAATTCAGCGACTGTTTCTTCAGCCTTGTCGATGAAAGGCGTGTACAAGTCACCCTTAACAACCTCAACGGGTTCAAAGATTTCTGCCAAGGCATTGGGATTTTCAATAACCAATTTCCGAGCTAATTCCTCTCCCAAGAAGGCAAATTCATCCAACATTTCATTTGTCGTTCTAAAATGAGCCTTTGGAAGTGGTGCTGGTTGGGCATGTTCTCCATGCCCGATAGTTCGGTTAATCATAGCCCCCTGTCCCAAGCTACGGACGATAATTTCACGGTAAATCTCTTCTTCCGGTTCGATATAATGGACATTTCCCGTAGCTAGAACGGGCTTACCAAGACGGTCTCCAACTTCTATCAAACTCTTGATAATGGTCTGGAGTTCCTCCATATCCTTGACCTGCTCCTTAGCAATCAAGGGCGCATAGATAGCTGGTGGCATGATCTCGATAAAGTCATAATACTTGGCCACCTCAACTGCCGCATCCACACCTTGGGAAACAACTGCATCAAAAACTTCACCTTCTGCACAGGCTGATCCTAAAATCAAGCCCTCTCGATGGGCATCTAAAACCGTTCTCGGAATTCGTGGCACCCCTTCAAAGTACTTGGTATTAGACAAGGAAACCAGCTTAAAGATATTTTTTAGCCCTACTTGATTCTTGACATAAATGGTCGCATGTTTAATCCGAGCTTTTTTATAAGAATCTGGACTAATCAAATCAATGTTGAGTCTAGCTAGATTAGTCACACCATGTTTTTCTGCCACCTCTTTGATAAAGATGAAGAGCAGACGACCAGTCGCTTCCGCATCGTAGTTGGCCATGTGGTGATGTTCCAAAGCCACACCAAAACGCTTGGTCAAAGGCCCCAAACCATGACGTTTGTACTCAGGATAGAGGTTTCTAGCAAACTCCAGCGTATCAATCACTGGTTGACTAATCTTAGGCAAACCATGACGCTCATAATTGGCATTCATAAAGCCAACGTCAAAGGTAGCATTATGGGCAACTAAGACTGTATCCTTGCAGAATTCTTGGAATTCTTGCAAAACTTGTTCCAGTGGCTTAGCATTTTTGACATGGTCATCTGTAATTCCAGTCAACTCAGTAGTAAAGGCTGACAAGGGATGACCAGGATTAATAAATTCATCAAATTCAGCAATGACATTCCCCTTGTACATCTTAGAGGCCGCAACCTGAATCAAGTCATTATAGATAGCTGAAAGCCCCGTCGTTTCTACGTCAAAGACCACATAGGTCGCTTCCGACAAGTCCATCTCCACTTCGTTATAGACGATAGGGACACGATCCTCCACGATATTGGCTTCCATTCCATAAATCAACTGGATTCCCGCTTTTTTGGCCGCCTTATAGCCGTGTGGGAAGGACTGAACATTTCCATGATCCGTGATGGCAACCGCCTTGTGTCCCCACTTAGCAGCTGTCGCAACGATTTCTTCTACCTCTGGCAAAGCATCCATAGTCGACATGTTAGTATGAGCGTGAAACTCAACCCGACGCTCACCTTCTGACATCAAATCCTTCCGCTCATAGTGAACAACTTCCTGCACATCCTGCACGTTCATCGTCAAATCGCGTGTGAAGTTATTCATCTCCACATTCCCACGCACTCGGAGCCAAGAATTTTTCTTAATTAGATCAAACTTCTGGGCCTCTTCCTCGTTCTTAACCCACTTTTGCATCGAAAAACTTGAAGTGTAGTCCGTCATTTTAAAGTTGATCAAAACACGCCCTGTTCTGGTCACTTTTTGCTCCACATCAAACACAACCCCTTCAAAGACCAGACGATTTTCCTCCGTCGTCACTTCAATCATAGGAGTAATCTCTGCCTTATCTAGCTTTGGCTTAACCGCAGCCTTTTTGGCCTGAAAATCAAAGGCTGGTTTCTCTTCCGCTGGAGGAGGTGCCATCTGTTCCAGTTGCTCCATAGCACGGAGCGCTTCCTCATTGGCGGCTTGAACAATCTGCTCATTTTCAGCATGAAAAGCCTCTTCCTGCTCTTGGGTCAGCACATCATTTTTCTCTACTTGACAGTTAAAAGTTGGAAAACCAAATTTTTCAAGTTGTTCGGCTAAATTAGGAAGATGATTTTTCTTAAAGTGTTCCTTATCAATCGCCTCAGATCCTTCAATAAAGAGTTGGTCCCCCTCCGCACGAACTTGCAAATTTTGATAAAGAGACTTAAAACCTTGACTAGCACATGGTCCCTCAGAGAAAGCCTCCCTATAGTAGGACTGCAAGAGCTGATTTGAAAATTCTTGAGACCGAGTCTTGATTTCAAAAACAGCTTTATTGCCTGTCTTAGAAAATTCCTCACTCAGCCCTTTTTTTAATTCTAAAAAGATTTCAATCGGTAAAATATTAGAAAATACGAAATGAAACTCCCATACCTTACTAATTTTATGAACCACAACTCGCTCAATATCGGCCTGTGATAAAGCAGGATCCTGCCTCATTTCAGCAGGCATCCCCAGTTGATTCATCAAAATTTCAAAACTGTTTGACATTTATTTTCCTCACATTATTCTCCTACTATTTTACCATATTTAGAGGTGTTTTCTAAAGACAAAAGGAAGCCACTAAGTGACTTCCTTCTAGAGTGAGGACAGATTAGTCTTCACCTTTGTTTTTCTTAATGATTTCTTCTTGTACTGACTTAGGTACATCTTCGTAGTGGTCAAATACCATCATGAATGTACCACGTCCTTGAGATGCAGAACGAAGAACTGTTGCGTAACCGAACATTTCAGCAAGTGGAACGTAAGCACGAACGATTTGGCTGTTACCATGTGCTTCCATACCATCTACACGTCCACGACGAGCAGTTACGTGACCCATAACATCACCAAGGTTTTCTTCTGGAACAGTGATTGTTACAAGCATCATTGGCTCAAGGATAGCTGGTTGTGCTGATTTAGCAGCTTCTTTAAGGGCAAGTGAAGCCGCGATCTTGAAGGCAGTTTCAGATGAGTCGACATCGTGGTATGAACCATCGTAAAGCTTAGCTTTAACGTCAACCATTGGGTAACCTGCAAGAACACCGTTAGCCATAGATTCTACCAAACCTTTTTCAACCGCTGGGATAAATTCACGAGGAACCACACCACCGACGATTGCGTTTTCGAATTCGAATCCTTTACCTTCTTCGTTTGGAGTAAATTCAATCCATACATCACCAAATTGACCTTTACCACCAGACTGACGTTTGAAGAATCCACGAGCTTGAGTAGAAGCGCGGAATGTTTCACGGTAAGATACTTGAGGAGCACCTACGTTCGCTTCAACTTTGAACTCACGACGCATACGGTCAACAAGGACGTCAAGGTGAAGCTCACCCATACCAGAGATAACTGTTTCACCAGTTTCAACGTTTGTTTCAACGCGGAATGTTGGATCTTCTTCAGCCAATTTTTGAAGGGCGATACCCATTTTGTCTTGGTCAGCTTTAGATTTTGGCTCAACCATCAATTGGATAACTGGTTCTGGAACGTTGATTGACTCAAGAATGATTTTAGCTTTTTCATCTGTCAATGAGTCACCAGTTGTAGTATCTTTCAAACCAACGGCAGCAGCGATATCACCTGAGTAAACAGTGTCAATTTCTTGACGGCTGTTAGCGTGCATTTGAAGGATACGTCCGATACGTTCACGTTTACCTTTAGAAGTGTTCAATACGTAAGAACCTGATTGAAGCACACCTGAGTAAACACGGAAGAATGTCAAACGACCTACGAATGGGTCAGTCATGATCTTGAAGGCAAGAGCTGCAAATGGCTCTTCGTCAGATGCTGGACGAGTTTCTTCTTCGTCTGTATCTGGGTTAACACCTTTGATCGCTGGGATATCAAGTGGGCTTGGAAGGTAGTCGATAACCGCATCAAGCATTAATTGAACACCTTTGTTCTTGAAGGCAGAACCACACAATACTGGGAAGAATTCAACGTTGATAGTCGCTTTACGGATACCAGCTTTCAATTCTTCGTTAGTGATTTCTTCACCTTCGAGGTATTTCATCATCAATTCTTCGTCAGTTTCAGCAACTGCTTCAATCAATTTTTCACGGTATTCTTGAGCTTGGTCAAGGTATTCAGCTGGGATGTCTTCTTCAAGGATATCTGTACCAAGGTCGTTCGTATAGATTTCAGCTTTCATCTTAATCAAGTCGATGATACCACGGAAGTCATCTTCAGAACCGATTGGCAATTGGATTGGGTGTGCATTTGCTTGAAGACGATCGTGAAGTGTGCTTACAGAGTAAAGGAAGTCAGCACCGATTTTGTCCATTTTGTTGGCAAATACGATACGTGGAACTCCATACTCAGTTGCTTGACGCCAAACTGTTTCAGTTTGAGGCTCAACACCTGATTGTGAGTCAAGAACGGTAACCGCACCATCCAATACACGAAGAGAACGTTGTACTTCGATTGTGAAGTCCACGTGTCCTGGTGTGTCGATGATGTTTACGCGGTGGTTGTTCCATTGAGCTGTTGTCGCAGCAGATGTGATAGTGATACCACGCTCTTGCTCTTGCTCCATCCAGTCCATTTGTGACGCACCTTCGTGAGTTTCACCGATTTTGTGGATTTTACCAGTGTAGTAAAGGATACGCTCAGTTGTAGTTGTTTTACCAGCATCGACGTGAGCCATGATACCGATATTACGAGTTTTTTCAAGTGAAAATTCGCGTGCCATGAGGTTTGTTTCTCCTATTTATTTTTGATTTCTATTCTATTATAACACGATTTTAATAAAAACGGATAGGCAGGACCTACCCGTTCTCAATGTTTTCATGCTATTGTTGGTTTCAACTTACGAGCTGGTAAGTTGAGTTATAGCTAATACTAATCGATTTAGCTAATTTGAACCCGGGCTAAAAGCTCGGAAAATAGATAAGCTCTCCTAGAATCTTCGATTCTTCGTCAAGCTTCCTAATTTTCAGTCGCTTTTTTAACGCCCTTAGTATCTTAATCTTACCAACGGAAGTGTGCGAATGCACGGTTAGCTTCAGCCATACGGTGAGTGTCTTCACGTTTCTTAACAGCTGCACCAGTGTTGTTAGCAGCATCCAAGATTTCTTTTGCAAGACGGTCTTGCATTGTGTGTTCACCACGAAGACGAGCGATTGTTACCAACCAACGAAGTCCAAGTGTTGTACGACGTTCTGGACGAACTTCAACTGGGACTTGGTAGTTAGAACCACCAACACGACGTGCACGTACTTCAAGTACAGGCATGATGTTTTCCATAGCTGTTTCAAATACTTCAAGTGCATCGTTGCCAGTAGCTTCTTTGATTTGCTCAAAAGCACCGTAAACGATTGAAGCAGCTGTACCACGTTTACCGTCAAGCATAACGCGGTTGATAAGACGAGTAACTAGTTGTGAATTGTAAAGCGGATCTGGCAATACGTCACGTTTTGGAGCTCTATTTTTACGACTCATTTCTCTTTATCCCCTTTCCTTATGCTTTTGGACGTTTAGTACCGTATTTAGAACGGCCTTGTTTACGATCGTTAACACCTGCAGTATCAAGTGCACCACGGACGATATGGTAACGTACCCCTGGAAGGTCTTTTACACGTCCACCACGAAGAAGCACCACGCTGTGCTCTTGCAAGTTGTGTCCGATACCTGGGATGTAGGCAGTAACTTCGATAAGGTTGCTCAAACGTACACGAGCGAATTTACGAAGGGCTGAGTTAGGTTTTTTAGGTGTCATTGTTCCAACACGAGTTGCAACACCACGTTTTTGTGGTGAAGAAACGTTTGTTTGAACTTTTTTATGACTGTTGTAACCAACGTTCAAAGCTGGTGATTTAGATTTTTCTACTTTTGATTTACGCGGTTTGCGAACCAATTGGTTAATTGTAGGCATCTACATTCTCCTGTGTTTTTTTATTTTTGGTGATGATACACTTGGTGACAGCTATCATCTGTGTGTACTTTTGCAACATTTGTCAGCACGTCCCTGTACACTCTTGAGAGACCAAAAGTAAAAAGTACTGTCTATTATTGTAACAAAATTTTCCCTTGGTTGTCAAGATATTTTTCTTTTTTATTGTTATTTTTAGCTGGGGGCTAACTTCTCAAAGTAAC
>NZ_VMMI01000086.1:0-392 GCF_013277125.1 Streptococcus sp. 4094
AATCATGACCACCCCTAAAACGGGTGGTTTGTACCAGGGCTATAAGCCCAAATTACCAGCCAGCGCCTAAAGACGCTGGCTTTCACTTTGTTCAAGCCTCATTGCTCTTGACTCGTCACTTGCCTCTTAAAGAGGCTTTAGTATTACTTACCACTATCCCTAAAGGGATCCTCATATTCTTTTACACTCAATTTATCTAGTGCTATATCATGCTTTACTCGTTCTCAAATTTTCATACTCGTGAAGAAATCATCCACTGGATAATTTCTTTAATCTTGAATATATTTCTTAATTGTGGCTTCATTGAGTCCAACCGTACTCACATAATAACCTTCCGCCCCAAAATGCCGATCCCCAAACCTATACTTGAGGTTGGCGTGTTTGTCAAACAT
>NZ_VMMI01000087.1:0-1299 GCF_013277125.1 Streptococcus sp. 4094
CCTGCGGCTAGCTTCCTAGTTTGATCTTTGATTTTCATTGAGGATTATTAAGACAATATGAGGAGAAAGATGAAAGAAAAAGGATTTTGGGAGGGGGCGCAGGCAGCCATGCCAACGGCCCTTGGTTATATCAGTATCGGACTGGCCTGTGGGATTATTGGTGCGCCCTATGTGACACCTGTGGAGATGGGCTTGATGAGTCTCTTTGTTTATGCTGGGAGTGCCCAGTTTGCCATGTTGGCCTTGATTGCGGTTCAAGCGCCTGTGGCAGCTATTGCCATGACGGTCTTTTTGATTAATTTGCGTCTCTTTTTGTTGAGCTTGCATGCGTCGACCTATTTTCGTCATACCAGTCTTTGGCACAATATCGGTATGTCTAGTATCTTGACAGATGAGACCTATGGCGTCTTGATGGGCGAATTAGCCCATACAGACAAGGTCAATCCTATGTGGATGCACGGCAACAATCTCAACAGCTATGTGGCTTGGTTTGTGGGAACAGTGGTCGGAACGGCTCTGGGTGGCCTGCTGCCAAATCCAGAAATCTTTGGATTGGATTTTGCCCTAGTTGGGATGTTTATTGGTATTTTTGCTTCGCAATTCCAGATTATGCAAAGACGGATTCCTGTCCGCAATCTGCTCATTATCCTAGCAGTTGTTGCGGTATCCTTCTTTTTACTCTTGACAGTGGTGTCTCAGTCGCTAGCTGTTCTCTTTGCGACGCTACTTGGTTGTACAATGGGGGTGGTTTTAGATGGTCAGTAAGTATCTTTTGTTAGCAGTTATTTTCTCTGGTCTTGTGACTTGGATTCCCCGTATGATTCCCTTCATCTTGGTCAAGTATAAGGGTTTGCCTGCGATTGTTGAGCGTTTTTTGAAGTTCTTGCCCGTCTCTATTATTTTTGCCTTGATTCTTTCAAGCGTAGTGACAGGCAAGGTTGGGAGCTTTCCTCAAATCAAATGGCTGGACTTCTTAGCCGTCTTTCCAACAGCTTGGGTAGCCTTTCGCTACCGCAATCTAGTCGGAACAGTTCTCTTTGGAGTGGTCTTAATTGCAGTCTTGCGTTTGGTCTTTTAATACTCTTCGAAAATCAAATTCAAACCACGTCAGCGTCGCCTTACCGTACTCAAGTACAGCTTGCGGCTAGCTTCCTAGTTTGCTCTTTGATTTTCATTGAGTATTAGTTGCTAGAGAAAGGCACTCGTAAAGCCTAGGTCACAGGTGAAGATATGACTGAGGATTTGAAAAATTAGATATGTAGAAAATAACCGTTAAGCCTCGTTCTTAGCGGTTATTTA
>NZ_VMMI01000088.1:0-330 GCF_013277125.1 Streptococcus sp. 4094
TAAAGCAATTCCCAAACAATCGATCACCATCGATAGCAATCGAACCTTCTGTTACATTTTCTAGTCCTGTTTTTTCTAGAAAATCTATCAATGTTGCAAAATGTGGATTTACTCCCACATAAGTTTCTAAACGGCTAATTTTTGTAATAATCATCTCTTCTAACCTCCTTTCTCAATCTATTTTTCCTATCCAAGTTCCCCATTCTTCTGTCTAGCATTTTCTACTAGAAGGACATAAAAACACAACACTCTCTAGCCTATACTCTTTGAAAATCGCTTCAAACCACAGTCGCTTCACCTTGGATTATATAGGTCAGTCTTATCTACAAC
>NZ_VMMI01000089.1:0-272 GCF_013277125.1 Streptococcus sp. 4094
TCTACAACCTCAAAGCGGTGTTTTGGGCAATCTGCTACTAGCTTGCTAGTTTCTTCTTTGATTTTCATTCAGTATCTCCTCAATCTTCACAAGGAGGTCTGATTTTTCTAGCGACAAACAGAACAAATAAGTTAGTTCAATGAGCTACCTTCCTTATAGATGAAATTGATATTCATAAAGGAAGTCGCCCTTTATTTTTTGCAAAAGATACTGGTATGAATCTATTTGGGGAATTGAATTTATAAGCTGCTCACTTATACTCTTCGAAAATC
>NZ_VMMI01000090.1:0-429 GCF_013277125.1 Streptococcus sp. 4094
CCGTCTACTTTTACAAATACCTTTACATCGTTTTACTATATCTTACAACACCTTTTAAAACAGCTATATTTTGAGCTTTTAAATAAATGTTTTTACATCACTTTACAGAGATTTACGACACTTTTGCCCCTTTTTTGCCCCTTTTAAAACAAAAAAACCGCAAGCCTGAGCCTGCGGTTAGTGTAATCTATTTTGAAGTCTTTCTATTTTGTTGTAATCAAGCCATCTGGTTCAACTGTGAACTCTGGCTTATCAGCCATTGTTCCGTCTGCCTTGATGTAGTACCAGCCTTGACCTGCTCTGACGAATTCATTAGATACCATGTTTCCGTCCTTACTATCTAGGTAGTACCATGTGTCCTTATACTTGACCCAACCTGTCTTCATGGCACCTTCTACGTCGAAATAGTACCACTTCTCAGCGATTTTC
>NZ_VMMI01000091.1:0-282 GCF_013277125.1 Streptococcus sp. 4094
TGGGGCAGAGATTGTCGAGATTGATACGACTGAAAATGGTTTTGTCTTGACTCCAGAGATGTTGGAGAAGGCCATTTTGGAGCAGGGTGATAAGCTCAAGGCGGTTATTCTTAACTATCCAGCCAATCCGACAGGAATTACCTATAGTCGGGAGCAGTTGGAAGCCTTGGCAGACGTTTTACGCAAGTACGAAATTTTCGTTGTCTGTGATGAGGTCTACTCAGAATTGACCTATACGGGCGAAGCCCATGTGTCTCTAGGAACCATGTTGAGAGGTCAGGC
>NZ_VMMI01000092.1:0-989 GCF_013277125.1 Streptococcus sp. 4094
AGATTGTGGCTCTAGGAATAGGGGATAGTGAGATGAAATAAAAGCTGAACAATTCAATTTCTAACCAGCTAACCATTTAATCTTGCTGCAAATAGGTATCGAACAAGTCTAGTATAAGTCTGAGACATTTTTTAGAAACTGATGATAAGCTCTTCCAATAAAAAATAGGGAGGTTTTTCAAACTAAAATCCGGATTCATACTTGGTTTCTAAATTCGATTCAATATATTCATACTGTTAAAAATCAGCCGATTATAACTATTATTATACTAAAAATTTCATAAATAAAGATATAGAAAAGTTATTAGTTTCTAGGAAATAAATCAAAAAAGTGTATACCTATAATCAATATAATAAACACATACTAAAAAATTCTCTAAAAATCAAGATTTTTGGATGATTAGATGGTAAATTCGGGGGGGGGGGTATGGTATAATTATTACTAGACTGTACACTGGGTGCAGTGGGTTAAATAGTGCTATCAATACTATTTAATATCATGTGAGTTTGAAGATGATAAGGCTATTTTGTTTTCAAAACAACTTACAAAAAAGGAGAAAGATTTCATGGACTTTGGAAAATATAACAAAGAAAAGGTTTTCCGATATTCGATTCGAAAATACCACTTTGGTGCTGCCAGTGTCGCGGTTGCGGCATTGATGTTCTTTGCTAACGGGGCAGTAGCAGCGCATGAACCCATCACTCAAGCTACGGCAAGTGATGTCGTTACGGCAGGTTCTGATGGCAATGCAGATGGAAATCCGGCGTCCTCGGATGAGGGAGACTCGAACAAGGTTCTAACTGACCAGCCAGCTGAACTCAAAGCACCTGATGAGGTGAAAACGCAAGAAGCTCCAGCTGAGGGAACCAATCAAGGGCAAGCAGGAGCTGAGTCTAACTCTGCTCAGTCCGAGACAAATTCAGCTAACCAAGAACCTTCTCAAGCAGGAGAAGTAAAAGAGCAAGAACAGCCGACCGTCGCTGATACGA